>JBELAB010000354.1:0-3762 GCA_049509275.1 Syntrophobacteraceae bacterium
GGACCCGGCAGGAAATGGCCGCCGATTCGGGGGCGATGAAAGCACGTCAAAACGGCGATGTTGCGAACCCAATTCGCTTTATTGTATAGTCCTACCGGTGAGGGAAGGTCATCAGATTTTGATGGAGCAGAGATTCTCATGTTTACTCTTTTCCCGGTGAGGCAAAAACATAAGGGGTCGAGGGCGGCAGGAAACTTTCAATCGTTTCCTCCGGCCGATCCTCGATTTCTTTTTGCCGGAGTTATCGCTCTTTTCCTAGTGCTACTTCCGTGGCATGCTGATTGTGGCGGCCATTCTTCCAATACAAAGTTCGGGAAACTTCCGGTCCATAAAAAAACCGTGCACAAGGGAGCTATCAGGGACAATGACGCATTCTCGAGTGTTTTGGTCCACTTGCGGTCTTACCGGAAAGCAATCAGAAACAAGCGTTACCTAACCATTATCGATTACAGCAAACCTTCGAATGTGAAAAGAATGTACCTGATAGACATTAAGACGGGTAGAGTTGAAAAATACCTTGTCTCGCATGGCAAGAATTCAGGCTGGGCGTATACGACCGCGTTTTCAAACCGGCGCGGATCGTGCCGGAGCTGCCGTGGATTCTTCGTCACGGGCCAAAAATATTCCGGAAGGCACGGAACCGCGCTCCAGCTTCATGGGCTTCAAAAAGGGGTCAACGATAACGCGCTCAGACGCGGGATCGTGATGCATGGGGCCAATTACGTCAGCGCGCGTTCGGTGAGGCTGAACGGCGGCCGACTGGGGCGAAGCCTGGGGTGTCCAGCCATCCCGGCCGAAGTGGCAGAATCGGTAATCAACCGGATAAAGGGCGGTAGTCTGGTTTATATCCACGCCGGCGGCAAGTGCTGCGCCTCCGAGGGCTCAAGGCGGGCAGTTAAGCACAGAGGTTGAGTCTACCTGACAGTTACGCTCTTTGCCGGATTTGCCGGCTGGTCCACCTCGGTTTTTCCAAGAACGGCGACTTATGGAATAAAAATGGCCGTTATGTGCTGAAGCTTATTCAGCTTAAATATCTTATACCAAGTTGCGTTCAAGTTGATGTAGCATAGGGCCTTGTGCCCGTCCGCACTTCCAAACGCCCACAAGGGGCTATGCTACTTTCGTATGCTCGCTTCTCGCACGTTCTTGAACGCAACTTGGTATTAAACGGTTTCATAGTCTGTTGGAGGCAGGAGGCCTCTTTCTTTCGCCCAAACGGCACAGCGCTTTGAGCACGTTCCAAGGATTTTGATAATCTCCTCTCGTTCAGCAACACGTTCTTTCTCTGTATCCGGATTCAGGCGAACACTTTTAAGCTCGTCGTCCATGCTCGTGATCGAGGTTTGGAGTTGGCAGAGCACATCTTTGACGACCTGTTTTGCGTTTTCGTGTCCGGCGACGACACATCTTAGAAAAACCTCTATCTTCACGGCCTGGATCAGAACGCTCGCAGGATTCATCGTTGCTGCAACCGAGTCACCAACTCCCATCCCAAGCAAAGCGCCCCCTCCAAAGATCACCGCGGTACCCCCGGCTACCCCCATTCCCCCGCAGGCGATGGCTCCGCCGCCCATCGCAGCCAGTCCTGCCTTGACGGCAGCCGCGCCGGCAAGACCCATCGAATGACCGATCAGGCCTCCGATAATCGGCGCGGCAATGCCAAATGTCAGGGCTCCCGCTACCGTGCCGACCCCTGCGATTATGGCAATGTTTTTCCAATAGCCGGAGAGCGATCTGTTCACACTGTGAAGTTCGGATCGAAGCAGAGATCCTTTGTTTTCGGGCAAACCAAGCTGGTGCGAGGCATTCTCTAATGACCGGGCCAGCAATTCACTGGAAAGTGACGGCGTGCTTTTAGTCAGATCACGCACCTTTTGAGCCCATCCTTTTTCTCCTGCAGTCAGTGGCCAGTAGGCTTCAAAAGCGGCCAACTCCAATACGATCAGCTCCCGGACAAAAGGATTCGAGCATTGTGACAGTCTTTCCAGTGCTGAATGAAAGCTGCCGGACTCGATCGGGTACAGTGCGGGCCGCACCGCCTCCGGCAGGTTGGCGAATCCCGCCTTTAACAATCCGAGCCATTCCAGGTGCCAGGTTCTCTTCGGCGTTAGACTGTCACCGAAAAAATCACCCGCCCTGGTGTTCCCGATGTCCTGTTCGATCATTGCCGACTGCAGGGACACCATGACCGACATCGCATTGGCATCCAACGAGAAATAATCGAGTGTCACCGTCTGCTGAAAAGTTTCATCTCCGGATCGCTCGAAAAATTCACCTGGCTGGTAACTGCCGGAGTGCCCGGGAGTTTCCTGCTCCCGGATGCAAATGAAGTCAATTGTGATCGCACGGTCGGCGGATGACTTGCGCGCTTCAGAGGCGGACCGGTAAATCAACACCAGACGGGGGAGAAAAATATACACCATCGCGGTGATGGCGAACACGTGAATCCAGATTGCTCCGGGTACGCCTGCACCTTGAGCCATTGCTGCGACTGCGTCGACGTTTGGAAAACTTTGACCGAGAATTAAAGCTGCAGGCCAGAAGAGAATCTTAGCAATAATCAGCCGGGCTTCGGGAGACTCAACCAGCGTGCTTTTCCAGAAGAAGGAGTAATCCCACACGACCGCTTGAATATACATGCCGGCGATAGCCCCCGCGGCAAGGCAAATTGCCGAGAGGTTTACAATCGACTCAACCCGCGCAATTACAGGGCGACGATACACCCGGAAGTAGCGGGACAGGAACAGGCCCGCAACCCGTGCGTGAGCAGCCGTCGTTACAATTTCCCCGGCAACCGGGTCCACAAACATCGCCCAGAGCCTCAGAAGCGGCCTCAATACAACCTGGGCCAAGAACGGCAAATCGAGTTCCGACGACTGCCGCTCCTTGCGTCGAGACGTTATAGTGGATTGTGACGAAGATGTGCGATCCGGGGATCGAGCGGCGCCGGATCGACGATGGAATACCATGAAACAACCAACCACCGTGATGTTCCAGAGAATGAGCATCACAATCGGGTTTACGAAAACGTGAATGGTCCGCCGAGGATCGAGGACCTTCTCCAGGCCAAGGGGTGAGAGGACATTGCTCAAGACCCCGATAAGAAACGCCAGCAGCGGCACGATCCACTGCAGCCTGGGCCATGGCAACGGCTTCATTGCAAGGCGTCTATAGGCGGAAGGCAAGTGGTCCAGCAGCACCTCGGAAATGGGAATAATAGAGCGCTCCGGAGGATCTTCTCCTTTCAGTTCGAACTCTGCCTCCTTTATGGCTTCTTGAGACACGAGTTCAGGTGCAACGTTCACCACGGTCCAGACCAGCAAGGCCTTACGGTATTCTTCTTCCCGTAGAGTGACGACAAGGGGTGCCATCCCTGGATCATTAACATCCACGCCGATTTTCGGTATTGCGGAGCGTACCGGTTTTTTCACCTCTGGAGCAATCGGACTCGCCGAGTGCCCGGCTTTTGTTTCCACGACGCTTCCTCTCTTCGCCGGCGCTGAGGGTACCGGTTTGATTCCGGCCAGCCGAGTGTCCTGGTTTTTCCCATCACCTGGATACCGTCTGAATGACCAGTCACATTATTTAATTATTATCTATCCCAAAGTAACACTCAAGCGATATGCCGGCATCTCGCACCCACAGCAGCGTTCTACGTTCCAGATGAAGCGTCTGCTCAATGCCCCCCTCTGAGCCTTTCGAAGGCAACCCTGATGATCCTTCGATGGGCAGAAGAAAAGGCGAGTTTTTCAAGCTCATTCA
>JBELAB010000355.1:0-3753 GCA_049509275.1 Syntrophobacteraceae bacterium
CCGATCATATGTGCCTGCGCCTGGTGATCGCGGTAAATGAGCTGTATCGCGTAGCCGTTGGCTGGTCGTGTTTTATAGAAATAGAATTCCTCGAGATAATTTTCTTTTTCGGATATTTCATCGTGTTTGTGCGGGGGAATTCCCGACCAGTTACCAGTTGGGTTTAGCGTCTCGCCGACGATGAGGCGTTGACTGATTGGCGAGCCAGGTGGAATGATCAGCCGCACGTCGCGCCGCCAATTGGCTACCCCGGCTGACATTATCTTGACATCGCTTGGTTTGATGAGGACGGGCGGGAGGTCCGTTTCGCACGGCGCTTCAACAAGCGCCATTTCCAACCTGCTCTCCGCTGTGACGCTCACCTCACTCATGCGAGGCACATAGACGGCAGTACTTGGCCCGTTAAAGATGTTGTCCCGTTCACCTAATCTCTCCCACCTGAATTCTCTGTCGTTGTTGACCGTCACCGTGCATCGCCCGCTCAAGATGACCAACGTCGCTTCTTTGTCTCCTAAGTTGCCCTGCCAGCCTTCTCCGGTATCCAGGTTCAGAATTTCCAAACCCAACCACTGAATATCCTTTTGCCCAGGTTGAAAGATGGATTGATGGCCTTTAGCCATCGCCACGCTGAAAAGTTTGTTTGAAACTCTGTCGGATGTACCCATCAGAGGATTCCTTTCGAAAAAATGTTCATAGTGTTGGGATCATTTCTTCAGTAAAAAGTTCTCATCCTTAAATATGCTCACCTTACCCTCATGATTTTGGGCCGGCTTACCCATTTCCCGTCTTCTCTTGCTCGGTGGTGTGCCGCCTTCAAGAACATGGCTTTGGCGCCCCATGTAGTTTTCTCCGTCTCGCTTCGCCGCCCTGCCGGGGCAACGATTTTCAATCCTTCCTCCCCGCTGGAGACAGTGATTTTGCATCGAAGTCTAATCCTGGTCGGTGCAGGACCGCTCCCTGACGATCCCTCTACGGGCGATGCCTTTTAGTTGAGCCATGTAGCTGTTCTTGGAAAAAAACAGATGCTCTATCACAAGCTTCTCGAAGACCTCAGCATCCCGGCGTTCGAGTGCAGCGATCATGGCCCTGTGCTCAAGGATGGACTGCTCTACTCGATTCGGCAAAGACCAGGCGTTAAATTTCACCATGTGGACCTTCGTGCCAAGGTGATCGATTATCTCATTGAGATGACTGTTTCCGGAGGTCTGGAAAAGCGCCCGGTGAAACTCATTGTCCTTTTCGATCATCTGGTCTGTTTTCCTGGACAGGTGCTTTTCCAATTCCTTACAGAGCCTTTTCACCCGTTGGATCTCCGTGCTTGTGGTATTCTCCACCACAAGGCGGGCGGCGATCGCCTCAAGTTTTTGGCGCAGGAAAAAGATTTCTTCCACCTCCTCTGCCGTAAGGTCCACGACTATGGCTCCTCGGTAAGGAGTGATCCTCACCAAGCCTTTTCCCTCCAACATTTTCAAGACTTCCCTGATTATCGTCCGGCTGACGTCAAAGTGAGCCAGCAAGTCTCGTTCGACCAGGCGTTCTCGAGGTTTGAAATAGCCTGAGAGAATTGCATTTTCCAATTTGCGAAGCACAAGCGCCGAACTTACGCTTGTAGTGGATCCCTCGGCTTTGCCAGTACCTGCGCCCATTCGCTACCAATTCCCTCCGTCCTGTAAAAATATGATATATAAAATGGTATACCATCATGGATACTCCGTCAAACATTTTGTTTGCAGCTTCCGGGCCTGAACTCTGATCCACCCGGAATGCACCGGATAGCGGGCTCAGTCTCCTTAATGGGCAAATCTCACGGTTCCCTGGGCTTCACTCTTTCGTAGCTATTGAAAACGTAGAGCAGACCGCCAAGAATGCCAATTGCAACGCAGACCGCAAAGGCGCCATTGAAGCCATACTTGGACGCAGCAAGATAGCCGGTGACCATCGGCGCGAGAAGAGCACCGAAGTTGCCGACAAAATTCATGAGACTACCGACGCCACCGGCCAGGCCGTATGGTGCGAGGTCGCTGGGAATGGCCCAGACGTTGGAAGCTCCAAACGCGAAAATGCCTGCAAAGGCGCTAAGCCAGAAAATAGCCCAGAAGGCAGTATCGGCCAGCATGCACATACAGATGAAGAAAGCCGCGCCGAACATGCTGATCCCCATCCCCGTACGGCGCAGCAGGGTAATCGAGGCGCCCTTTCGATACCATGTGTCAAAGACCTTTCCGCCTGTGAGTTCCAGGCAGACCGCAACGATGTACGGAATGGAAGCGGCAATGCCCATTTCTTTCAGAGACAGGCCTCTGGCCTTCATGAGATACGTGGGAATCCAATAGAGAAAAACGTTCCAGATATAAAGGTAAAAGGGATAGGCAAGACAAGCCTTAAAGACGGAGGGGTATGTGGCCAGCCTTGTCATGGAAATGGGCTCGACGTGGACGGTGCCTTCATCTGTGATAACTTCGTCCTGGCGGATGTAGTCCAGCTCGGATTTGGAGATTCTCGGGTGATCGGCAGGCTCATGATAAGCCAGGAGCCACCAGATAGCCCAAACCACGGCCATGGCGCCTGTAACCACGAACGACATTTTCCAGCCCCATGCCGCGATGATGAAGGTCACTATGGGTGGAGCGAAAGCACCCCCGGCCCGCGCTGAAGCGTCGTACATAGATGAAGCAAATGTCCGTTCACGTTTCGGGACCCACACTGATACCACTCGGGCATTTGCAGGAAATGCGGGTGCTTCTGTGACACCGAGTCCTATTCGCAGAGCGAGAAAAGAATAAAAACCAACGCAAGCAGCCACTAACATCGTAACGGTGCCCCAGGCGATTCCGGCGATGCCCAGGACCCTCTTCGGCCCAAGTTTATTCAGCAGGTATCCCGATGGAACCATTACCAGCGTGTAGGACCAGAAGAAGGCGGACATGAGTATGCCCATCTCTGCCGTTCCGATGCCGAACTCCTTCATCAATGTCGGTGTGGCCACGGCAAAGTTGACCCGGTCGATATAGTTAATCATGGTTCCCACTGCCGCCAAAGTTACAAGGTACCACCGAGTACTGGTTTCCAGTCTGGCAAATGTGGGCGTCTTACCTGATGGAACGGATTGATTTGCCATGTTCTTCCCTCCTGACATTTCTTCCTGAATAGTGCATCAGCTTGACCCCCAACTGGCGCTGGACAGCATTTCCGGGTCGGATTCCATCCAAAAAAGCTTTTTGAGGCAAACGTGGATTCATATGCCGCATTCCTCAATGCCCTTACACAACTCCTGAAATATCCTAACCTTCCCCTCATGATTTTGCGCCGGCCTACCCATTTCCCGTCTTCTCTTACTGGGTGGTGTGCCGCCTTTAAGAACATGGCTTTTGCACCCCATCTAGTTTTCTCCATCTCCTTTTCCTGCCCTGCCGGGGGCAAGGATTTTCAAGTCTTCCTCCCCGCTGGAGACAGCGATCTCGCATCGAAGTCTAATTCCGGTCAGTGCAGGACCGCTCCCTGGCGACCTCTACGGGCGATGCCTTACTTCCCTTATTATCGTACGACTGACGTCAAAGTGCGCCAGCAAGTCTCGTTCGCCAGGCGTTCTCTAGGCTTAAAATAGCCTGAAAGGATTGCATTTTCCAATTTGCGGAACACAAGCGTCGAACTTACGCTTGTAGCGGATACATCGGCCTTGGCAGTATCTGCGCCCATTCGTTATCAATTCCCTCGGTCCGGCAAAAATTTGATATATAAAATGGTATACCATCC
>JBELAB010000356.1:0-3741 GCA_049509275.1 Syntrophobacteraceae bacterium
GCTTCAATCGGGATGCCAACAGCCTGACTCAGAAGATCTCGCCTCAGTATTTGGTCTTTTTTGCCTTTTGCCGCACAGCACCCCGACTTTAGCAAAAGGACATGACCGAAGACCGGCATGATCTCCTCGAGGTAATGGGTGACCAGGATCATGGCAGGGCCGTCGGGCATCCGGCCCAGGCTTTCAAGGGTGGACAGGAGCTGCTCTCGGGAAACGAGGTCCAAGCCCCCGCAGGGTTCATCCAGAATCAGAAGACGAGGTTTGTGAATGAGCGCCCTGGCGATCAGGAGGCGCTGCTTTTCTCCATGGGAGAGCACCGCGTAGGGAAGATCGAGTATTGTGCCGCATCCGAGCCTTTCAGCAAGCCTAGCGGCTTCCTCGAAATCCTCGGCCTCGGGCTTGTCAAATATCCCAAGCGAGGCATACTTTCCGCTCACAATGAACTCGATGGGGCTCTGTGAAGGCGGCACCTGGGCCTGGAGAAAAGACCCGACCCAGCCGATTTTCCTTCGCAAAGCGCGGAGATCGACCTCACCGAAGTGCTCTCCCAATACGGTTACATCGCCCGAGGTCGGCCAGAGGTAGCCGGCAAGGATCTGAAGCAGGGTCGTTTTGCCGGACCCGTTTGCGCCGAGCACAACCCAGTGCTCACCCGGCCTTATATCCCAGGAAATATCGTCCAGTATAAGCCTTCGGTTTCTTACGAACCGGACATTTTTGAAACTTATCCAGGAATTTTCCATTTTGCGTCTGCTAAAACGATTACCACGTGAGTACGATTTTTCCGAAGTGCTCCCCTTTACTTAGATACCTGTGAGCAGCCTCCACTTCGGATATTGAAAATATTCGGTCGATTATGGGCTTCACCCGACCCGATTTGAGCAGCGGGAGCACGGTTTCGATGAACTTGCGCGTGATCTCGGCTTTTTCCTCTCTCGACTGGCTGCGCAAAACGGAGCCGATGACTTTTAGCCTTTTGGAAAGGACCGGGACCAGGTTTATTTCGCCCGCGCTCCCGCCCATCAAACCGATGATGACAAGCCGCCCTCTTGTTTTGAGAATCTCAAGGTGCTTGCGTAAATAGGACGCTCCGATCCAGTCCAAAATGATATCGACGCCTGCGCCCCGGGTTATTTCCAGGACTCGCTCGGCGAAATCCTCTTCCTTGTAGTTAATCCCTGCGGAAGCCCCTAAATCCAGCGCCCGTTTCACTTTGTCTTCCGAGCCGGCGGTAATGATAACCATTACCCCAGTTGATGCGCAGAGCTGAATGGCGGCAGTCCCAACCCCGCTGCCCCCGCCGTGAAGAAGGAGTGCGTCTCCGGCTTTGACTCCGGCCTGCACAAAGAGATTGTAAAATGCCGTGAAGAAAACCTCCGCAGCCGCAGCCGCTTCGGTGAAACTGAGGTTTTCAGGAATGGGAATCAGGTGGTCCGCCGGAACGGCCACATATCTGCCGTAGCCTCCCCCGGCAACTATCCCGAATACCCTGTCGTTTTCTTTGAGTGGCGAAGCAGGCGCCCGCTTGACAATAAACCCCGCGAAATCGAGTCCCAACACCTGGGGGGCCCCGGGTGGAGGCGGGTACAGGCCCCGCCTCTGGAGCAGGTCGGCCCGGTTAACTGAACAGGCTTCAACCTGAACCAGCGCTTCCCCTTCCTTTAGAGCGGGTATTTCAACCATGTCGAGGCTGAGATCGTTCCATTCGCCCTTTTTTGCCCCCTCACGCACTACAACGGCCGGCATAGATTGAGCGTTCATTCCAGTCCTCCGGTTTCGGCAAATGAGTAGTACTGGTCCTGGCCCGCTATGATTATGTGATCGTGGACCACTATGTCCAGATCGCCCAGTATGTTTCTGAGTCTCCGGGTAAGTTGCCTGTCGGCGGCCGAGGGCAGCGGACCCCCTCCGGGATGATTATGAGCCAGGATTACAGCGGTTGCACGATGTTTCAGGCTGGCCTCGGCTACCTGCCTCGGGAATACGGCGGTCCGATTTACGCTCCCCCTCTGTACCTGCTCGACAGCGATCAACCGGTTCTGGCTGTCCAGCGCGAGCACGCAGAATACCTCATTTCTTTGCGTCCCAAGACGCGCCCGCAGATATGAGACAGCGCTTTGAGTCGAACAGAAAGTCTCCTGGCGGACCCAGCGGCTCGACTGGTAAGACTCGAACAGGCTGGGAATAAGGCATATCAGTACAGCGGCATGCTTCCCAATTCCCTCAACCTCACGCTGAAGCGCCTCGGGAGGGGCGTCGAACACTGAGGCAAGATTATTTCCGAACGTTTTCAGGAGATCTTTTGCGATCGGCTTGACATCTTTTCTGGGAATCGCATAGGTAAGCAGAAGTTCCAGGATTTCATGATCGTTGAACCCGGCAAGCCCGCTTTTCAGGAACCTTTCGCGCAGTCTGCTCCGATGGCCTTCCAGACCCGATTTTGGCGTAGTGGATTTTTCAGGCGATTCCGACTGAACAAAGTTTTTCACAATACCCAGGCGCCGTTTAGGGGTAAAAAAGCCTCAGTTCGATTCAACGATTTTCTGGCGAAGTTTTCCCAGCAGGGAGTCAAATGATTCATTAGTCAGGATCGAAGCGAACTGGCTACGGTAGTTTTCCACAATGCTGATTCCTTCGACTACCACGTCATATACTTTCCACTCCCCCACATCCCGGTGGAGCCTGTATTCGATCACGATGTTATTATTGCCCTGATAAAGAATGTGCGTTTTGACGATTGCGTAGTCCCCGTCCAGTTTTTCAGAATCATAAAAGACCCGTTCTTTCGAACCTGTATAGTTCTCGAGCCGGTTTATATAGGTATTGAAAAGAAGCTGTTTGAAAAGTTGCACGAACTCCTGACGCTTATCGGGGGTTTGGTCTTTCCATGGCCGGCCCAGCGCTCTTTTGGCCATTTCTTCGAAGTTGAAATACCCGCTTACATTATTTAGGATTTCATTCTTTCTCTGCCGCAAAGATGGCGCTTGACCGCTGCCAGACTCGTGCAAAGTCTGGAGGGCCTTTTCCGTGCCGCTCTTTATGAGCGCCATTGGGTTCGATTGGCCCGGGACATCGGCGCAAGTAAGTTGCGAAAAGACAAGCGGCAGGAACAATACCGCCATTACGAAGAAAAACTTACCTTCTTTCAATCGGAATAACACTCTTTGTCTCCTCCAGCACAGCTTTGAATTCTTCATCACCAGCCCCTCTGAGCACTGACGGGGAGAGTATAGCGCTGCCGCCTGATTTGTCAATGGGCGCGGCGCCGCAATAAAATTAATATAAATCCCCCCGGAGGTGCTAAGGAACGCCAGGGGAGTGGCTATCATAACGGTCATCAAGGCCGGCTTCATTGTCAGCGGGCGCGGCGGCTCCGGTGTGGTAGTGGCGCGAACAGGCAACGGCTGGAGCGGACCCTCCGCCATGGGGACTGGTGGAGCGGGATTCGGCTTTCAGATCGGAGCAGGAAACCGAGTTCGTTTTCGTCCTCAATACTCATGAGGCCGTGAGGGCATTCACTCATACCAAATAGTGCGTTCAAGTGAGTACCAAAAGAAGCTGAAAAGCCCGGGGGATGGGGGGACAGGGGAAGTCATTTCCCCGCTCTTTTCGATTACTTCAATCTTGAACGCAAGCTAGTATTAGAAGGCCAATTTTAACGGCAAAATGGGCACTCCAGGCCCCCGGTTCACCATCGGCCCGGCAAAATGTTCCTTTCAAAAAACGGCCGGAAGAACACCA
>JBELAB010000357.1:0-3739 GCA_049509275.1 Syntrophobacteraceae bacterium
GATCTCAGGGGGTGGGGCGATCCCGCCCCAGGCGGGACCAGGGGGCTGGAACGCCTCGTAAATCCTCGCATATTGGCCGGCGCTTTGCGTATTGCCTAAAGATGCAGCGAACTTCGAAAGCAGTTTGAAGGTTATGGCATTTTTGCGAATATCCTCGACTGCATTTTGCAGAATCTTTTCGGATTGACCGGGATCGCCCATTTCCATGAGCGCCCACCCGAGCAGCACCCGCGATCTCAGGTGATCGGGATGAAAAACGAGGCCCTTTTTACAGACCTCAGCGGCTTCCTCCCATTGGCCGGCGGCGCACAATTGTTCCGCCAGGAGGGCGAACACGCGTGATCTTCTATCCAGTTTCAGCATTTGCCTGTAAGTTTGGATGTTATCAGCCGAATCTGCCATTTTACCCTCCGTAAAAAAACCTGACATGCGGACATCAGCAGGGATGATTATCTCAGCAATCACATTGGAAAACAACCGGCTTCTTGATATGTTGACAGCCCAGCGGCCATCGATCTGAGTTGAGGGAAAACACCTATGACCAGGCAGGAAGCGGTGGAAATTCTCTCCCGCAACGAAATGCTCTTAGTTGCATCCCTTGCTGAAGGATGGGATCATGGGGGAAGTTGTCCGTGCTGCGTAAGGATTGGAAAATACGCATAGATGAAGTCTGCCTTAACCATCCAGGGATTCCATGGCATGAGATTCGGGGTATGAGGAGGACAGATTGCCGTACTCCGTTGCTCCGCCTTCCGTTTTCCGTCCTCTAACTGCACCTCGAAAATCCGCACGACCGGCAGACGATGCATCCGCCCTCGTGTTCCACTGCGCCGCCGCAGTCCGGGCAAGCGCCCATCTGGTCGGCAAACCCGGTGTTTATGTTGGCATGGGCGTATTGTTTGAGTACTTTGGCTATACCGTCCGAGCAGGAAACGACCTGCTCGCCGTTTCTCCAGGTAGGCGAGGGGCACCGGATACCCACAAGCTGCTTTATTACCGACTCGACCTTAACGCCCGAGCGCAGGGCAAGAGATATGAGTCTGCTTGTCGCCTCGATCTGGGAGTAGGCGCAGCCCCCGGCTTTGCCCATCTGGGCGAAAACCTCGCAAAATCCGTATTCGTCGGAGTTGATGGTCACGTAGAGTTTTCCGCAGCCCGTGTTTACGCGCTCCGTAATGCCCCGGGTCATATCCGGGCGCGGGCGCGGCTCAACCTGCGGGTATTTGGTCTTGCGCTGTATATTGAGCACCTGCGCCTCGCGGCTGCCGTCGCGGTAGATTGTCAGGCCCTTGCAGCCCAGTTCGAATGCTGAAATATAGGCATGGTAGACCTCTTCGGGGGAGGCGGAAAAGGGGAAGTTGACGGTTTTGCTCACAGCGTTGTCGGTATGTTTCTGGAATGCCGCCTGGATGCGGATATGCCAGGATGGTTCCACGTCGTGGGACACCACGAACACACGCCGCACATCCTCCGGAATTTCGGCAAAATCTCTGATGCTCCCCTTTTGGGCTATCCGCTTCATGAGCTCTTCGGAATAAAAGCGGCGGTCCTGAGCGATTTTCCGGAATAGAGGATGCGCTTCCACCAGTTCTTCGCCATCCAGCACCTTGCGCACGAAACTTATCGCAAAAATCGGTTCGATTCCGCTCGAGCACCCCGCGATGATGCTGATGGTCCCCGTGGGAGCGATTGTCGTAGTTGTGGCGTGCCTCATGAAGGGGGTTTCGGGTGAGTCGTAAACTGAACCCGGGTAGTTAGGGAAATTGCCCCGTATCTTACCCAGGGAAGCGGATGCGGCCTTGGATTCCTTCTGGATAAAGCCCATCAGCTCTTCGGCGGTCTCAACCGCCTGCTCGGAATTGTAAGGTATGCCCAGGGCAATAAGAAGGTCGGCAAACCCCATGACGCCCAGCCCTATCTTGCGGTTTGCCCTGGTGAGGTCCTCGATTTTTGCAAGCGGGTACCTGTTGGCCTCGATGACGTTGTCCAGAAAATGAACCACGCCCCACACCACGGCCTTGAGGTGCTCGTAGTCAATATGTCCGCCGGCGTACATGTTGGCCAGGTTTATCGAGCCGAGATTGCAGGACTCATACGCAAGCAGAGGCTGTTCGCCGCAGGGATTGGTGCTCTCGATCCGGCCGATCTGAGGCGTGGGATTGTCCCGGTTCATGGCGTCTATGAAGATGATGCCCGGTTCGCCGTTTTTCCAGGCGGATTGAACTATTTGATCGAAAACATCGCGCGCGGACAGCTTTTCGACTTCCTCGTCCGTGCGGGGGTTGAGCAGAGGGTAATCCGACCCGGTTTCGACAGCGCGCATGAATTCATCGGTAACCGCAACCGATATGTTGAAATTGGTCATCCGGAGGTTGTCGTTCTTACAGGTTATGAATTTCAGGATATCAGGATGGTCTACCCGCAGAATGCCCATGTTTGCGCCCCGGCGGGTGCCGCCCTGTTTTATCGTCTCGGTGGCCACGTCAAAAACCGACATGAAGGAAACCGGGCCGCTGGCAACGCCCTGGGTAGAGAGGACCTTATCGTTTTCGGGGCGGATTCTTGAAAAGGAAAACCCCGTCCCGCCGCCGCTTTTATGGATCATTGCGGCATGTTTTATCGCTTCGAAAATGCTGTCTATGGAATCAGCGACCGGAAGCACGAAGCAGGCGGAGAGCTGTCCCAATTGCCGGCCTGCATTCATCAAAGTAGGAGAATTGGGCATGAAATCCAGTGAGGTCATGAGACCTAAAAACTTGCGCGCCGTTTCCTGGACTTTATCGGGTCCCTCGTATAGAGCATCGGGCTGCGCTATAGCCAGGGCCACCCTCCTGAAAAGCTCCTCGGGATTTTCCGACGGACGGCCCGTGTCGTCCTTGATCAAATAGCGCTTTTTCAGGACAATTTCTGCATTCTGCGTAAGCTCTAGAGCCATCTGTCCCGCCATCGCGGATTTTTTGGGTCCCGCGCCGTAGTTTTCGTCAACGGAGGAGGATACTGGGTAAGCCTCCAGATTCTCCATAATTTTATCCTTTTTTAAGCGTTTCAGGAATGCTTCAGGAAGGAAAATTCAGCCCCTGTCGATACCCTAATACCGAAAAAAAGGACGTGCCGTCAAACATGAAAATGAGCGCATTCCAAGGGATTTCAGGGAAAAAAAGCGGATTCTCGTTCTAGGCCCGATTATCTGCGAAAATAAAACAATATCTGCCGTTAGCTCGTATCTACCCGGAAATACTCGATTAGAATTCGATGCCCGCGAGGGCCTGCCCAATGCGGTCCCCGGACCTCGCACCCCTTCACTCTTAACCCTCGCTTGCTGTTATTTTTCTTCCCACGCCTTCTTGATGGCATCATCGACTTTTTTGTCCCGAATCTGCTTCTCCTTTTTATCGTCGTTCCTTGCCTCTCCTTGCCCTTTTTCCCCCTTAGCGGCGCCGGAATCCGGGGGCGAGTCAATCGGGACCTGCATAAACGGGTAAGAAAAGGACGTGCCTTTGCCGGGATCAAAGGAATTGTCTGCCGCATCCGGTACAGCCGGGTAGCTAAGAAGAATTGAAAACAAAATAAAAATGATCCATCTCTTCATGCGAACTCCCCCGATCCGGTACCGATAGACATTAATTGACAAGCAAATCAAGGCTTTCCGGACATTATAAAGGTTGCCCTCCGAGGACAAACCCTTGCGCCAAACGCCATATACCGCAATGTTCTATCATGAATGAACCGGATCCTCAAC
>JBELAB010000358.1:0-3722 GCA_049509275.1 Syntrophobacteraceae bacterium
GTGCGCACACCCCAGCACGATCACCAACCCTCGCGAGGTCTTCACAATCATCGAAAAATCATCGAGAAAAGGATCCGGGACCCAGCCGCCGTCGCGAGGGACGACAAATTTTGGAGATCCCAGTTCGAAAAGCGTTTTCCTGGGTACTTCGCCCGTTATGAAGACGCCCGGCGCGACTTCCGTGAAATCCCGGGCCCATTCGAATTGCGCGCCCCGGGTCGTAAGATATGCCTGTGGCCATGGCATGCCGATAGATACGGGCTTTTCCTCTCCGGCGGCAGCCGGCATGAGGCTGAACCTTTCATTGAAAATATCGGGGTGAGCAATAACGGGGCAGGCGCCTTTTAATCCCAGAAAGGCCAGGAGTCCTCCTACGTGATCCAGATGACCGTGACTCAATACAACCTTTGAAACATGCTTCAGATCTTTTTGGAGCCGCAGGGAGTTCTGAATGAGGCTGAAGCCCTGGCCGGTATCGAAAAGAATGTCTTGCGAGGGGGTTTCAATAAACGCGGAGAATCCGTGCTCTCCAAGGAAGCCCAGGCCCTGGACCGTGTTCTCACAAAGAACCGTGATTCTGCATTCCATTGTTTCGCCTCCTGTATCCCGGGTTATCATGAGGATCCGACGATGGATTTTTCGGAGCACAGGGCTGTGTCCCTTACATCGTTGGAAGCCCTGAAAAAGGAGATGTTAGAGGCTTAACCGTGCGCGAGCAAAAAAGTCGCTACGATCGACCAGCACCGGGATGGGCTGAAACATCAGTTTGTTGCCAGCCCCCGCCTAAAGCCTTGTAGAGGCCGATCAGGTTAACGAGCACTTGCGTTTCGCTCGAGGCAAGGCTGTTTTCGACATCCATCAGTTGCCTCTCGGCATCGAGAACGGTCTGGAAATCCTTGATGCCCCGCTCGAACCGCTCCCTGGCCAATTCCACCGCCCGCGACTGCGACTCGACCGATAGTGCGAGCCGTTGCCTTTCAACCTGATGTTCGGCATAGCCCACAAGCGAGGTCTCAACCTCTTGAAAAGCCGTCAGCACCGCTTGCCGATACCTGGCCAACGCCTCATCCCGCCTGGCTTCCGTGGCGGCGATGTTGGACCGTATCCTGCCCCCCTGAAAGACCGGCCACGAGACGGCCGGCCCCACAGACCAGGCAAAGCTGTTGGCGGTAAAGAGATCCACGAATTTCGAGCTTTGCGGCTCTGCATATCCCGTGAGATAAAAGCGCGGGTAGAGGTCCGCCGTCGATGCGCCGATGTCTGAAGTGGCTGCGCGCAGATCGTTTTCCGCCCGCCTGAGGTCCGGCCTTCGCAGCAGGAGGTCCGAAGGCAGCCCAACCGGTACGATGTCCGGAGGATTGGGGATGGGGGACGTCGCCAGAAGATCGTCCAGAAGCGCATTCGGGGGTTGCCCCGTGAGGACCGCCAGCCGGTAGGCGCTTCCGCGAATCGATGCCTGGAGGGGCGGAATGCTCCCCCGTGTGCGCTCGAGTTGCGCTTTGGCCTGCTCCACTTCGAGGGCGGAGGTTATTTTTGCGTCCTGCCTGGTCTTTACAAGAAAGAGCGTTTTCTCCTGAATGGTGCTGTTTTTTTCCGCTATAGCCAATTGGCGCTGGGCGCCACGCAGTTCCACGTAATTTCGGCCAATTTCGGCTATCACGGAGATCATTGCATCGCGATAGTTCTCGATGCTCGACTGGGCGCGAGCCGAAGCAGCCTGCACTTCCCGCCGCCTTCCGCCGAATATGTCCAATTCCCAACTGGCGTCAAAACCCGCCTGGAAAAGGTTCTGCTCAAAGTTTATCTCACTTATCAAATTCTTGGGTAACTCGCTGATTATGCCTGCGGTGCTGCTTGTCATCGATCGGTTGTAGAGGGCGCCGCCACTCACCTGCGGCAGCAGGCTTGCCGCCGCTACTCCACGGAGCGCCCTCGCTTCGCGAACCCTGGCCTCAGCCTCCTTTATATTCTGATTTCCGGATACCCCCTTCTCGATGCAGTTTACGAGCTGCGGGTCCTTGAGGTCACGCCACCAGCGAACATCCTCCGCCTGTTGTGCGGCGGCGCCTTTTGCCGCCTGCCAGCCCTTCTGCTGCGGGACGGGCGGGCGGCTGTACTCAGGTCCAACCATGCAGCCGTAAATCAGCGCAGCTATAATAAGCGGCCAAATACACCTCGTAATGCTCGCCATAGGACCCCTCATGCGCTGCCTCCCTGCTCGATATCGCGCGCGACGGCACGGAGCCCCGCAACTGTAAAACGCCAGATATGCCGCGCCATCCTGTCAATGCCTTCGCCCCTCAGATCGAGATCGGGATAGATCAGTTCGATGACGTATCTGTTCTGAGAGATAGATATAAATTGAGCAACCGTACTCAAGGTCCCACGGACTACCGCCTCGTGGCCCACCGGCAGGTCCATCAACCTCGCGATAATAGTGCGAAACAGCCTCGCGGTGGGGCGGATCTGAAGTTCAACCAGTTCAGCGAGCGCATCGGTGTGGGACGCCATCTCGCGCATAATCACCCTGACGACCCATCCGGCCCGCGATGGATCGAGAACCATATGAAGAAGACCGGTGAAAAACCCCTCCAACGTCTCTTCTGAGGCACGTGTGTCTTCGGCCACGGCCTTGATGCGTGCGCCGAAGTTCTCCAGGCGGCGGTGGGCCTCCCGCAATACTTCCACGTAGAGGTGTTGCTTCCCGCCAAAATAGTAATTGACTGCGGCGGAGTTGACCCTGGCAAGGTCGCAAATCTCCCGCGCCGTCGCACGTTCGAAACCCTTGTCGGAGAATACGATGCCGGCAGCTTCGAGAAGGCGGCTGCGGGTCCGATGGTCCGAGGTCTTGAAAATTTCGATGCTCCTCATGTCTGCGTCATATTCTTTCATGACGTCGAGATATATCACCGTGGGAAGGTCGTTGTCAAATATAAATTTAAAGTTTAACTTTTAATTTGACACCCCTCACTTTTTACCATTATATTGGTTGGCCGGAGGAAATCGAAAATGAAAAAGACCATTCTGCTCATAATGCTTGCCGCAGCGATCGGGGGCGCCGCCATCTACTGGTGGCTCTACCATTCCGCCGGGACCTCCCCGGACGAAATCGTATTGTATGGGAACATGGACCTCCGTCAGGTCAACCTCGCGTTCAACGGGAACGAAAGGATAGAAACCGTCATGGTGCAGGAAGGGGACCGGGTGGAGAAGGGGCAGGTCGTGGGCACGCTGGAAATGGAGAGGCTCAAGGCAACTGCAGCGCAAGCCGAAGCCAGGGTTGATGCACAGCGGCATGTGGTCGAGCGGTTTGAAAACGGGACGCGGCCCGAGGAGATCGATCAGGCCCGTGCGAACGTGAACTCCGCTAAGGCCGACCTGACGAACACCCGCCTCAACTATGAGAGATTGAAAAAATCTGCGGGCGGCGGCGCTACAAGCCAGCAGGACCTGGACGCAGCCCAAGCGGCTTTCGAGGTCGCCGAAGCAAAACTTCGAGTAAATCAGAAAGCCCTGGACCTTGCGGTGATCGGTCCAAGGAAAGAGGACATTGCCGAAGCGCGCGCGACACTTCTAGCCTACAAGGCCGACCACGCCGTGTCGAAGCAGAACCTTGTCTACGCAACTCTTATCAGCCCGACGAACGGGGTGGTACAGAACCGGATACTGGAACCTGGAGAAATGGCCTCACCGCAAAGAGCGGTACTGGCCATTGCCATTAC
>JBELAB010000359.1:0-3719 GCA_049509275.1 Syntrophobacteraceae bacterium
GGTGGCTTAGCAGGAACCAGGAGTATTATCTGAAGGTAAAAGCTGAGCTTTCGAAAGTGGAGCTTCCACTGTTTTTCAGATACATTCTTTTCTGGGTGTCTCTCTGGGATTTCGAGACCGAGTGGTACACCGTCGTAATTATTTACTGAAGCAAGTCATGAATACTTCGGATACCAAATCAGTTGAAAAACGCCGCTTCTGGGAACGAATTATCATCTGTGCGGCTTTCATCATTATCCTGACGCTGGGGTTTGTGCAGGGGTGGTTCTTTAAGCCTCCATCAGAGGCGCCGCTGTTTAGCAACATCCTGCTGGTCGTGTTCATCAATCTGAACGTCCTGCTCCTTTTGCTGCTGGCCTATCTGGTTCTGCGCAACTTCGTAAAGCTCATCTTCGAGAGGAAAAAAAACATCCTCGGTTCCAAGCTCAAAACAAGGCTTGTTGCCGCCACCGTTTGCCTCACGCTCATTCCCACAGTGCCTCTTTTCTGGCTTGCCAGCCAGTTTATCTTCTCGAGTCTGGATCACTGGTTCAGCTCCAGTGTCCAGGAGTCGCTGGAGAATTCGGTCCTGCTCGCCAGGCAATACGTCGAGCGGGAAAGGACCAATCTTGTCTCCGAATGCAGCGCTCTGGTTCCGGAAGCCGCCCGGATGATAACCGAGCAAAAGGGGAACGCTCATCTGGAGATGGGTATAGGGTTTCTTTTCGCCGCCAGAATCGACGCCGCGTATCTGTACAACTCTTCCGGAGATTTGAGGTGGAGCTTCAGGCAGAATACTGCCCAGGAAATCGACACTGCTCTGCTCACACGCAGTTTTCAGAAGGAGAGCGGCATCGCTTCGAAAATCATCAATCTTACAGCGGGCGCGCAGAACGCCGTAGTTGCGCGCATCCCTCTTCAATCCCTGACAGGGGACGGATCGGCCCTCATAGTCCTGAGGTTCCTTCCCGCAGAGCTTGCCCTCAAACTGGGATCTATTACCAGGGGATATGATAATTATCTGCAGCTCAAGATGCTTCACCTGCCTTTGAAGAAGAGCCATTTCATCACCTTTTCGATCGTTACGATGCTGGCGATATTTTCAGCGGTCTGGTTTGGTTTCTATCTTGCCAAGAACCTTACGGGACCTATCCAGAAGCTTCTTAGAGCAACCCAGCAAATAGCCGAGGGAAATCTCGATGTGCGCCTGGATCCCGACAGGCAAGATGAAATCGGGATGCTTATGGCTTCGTTCAACAATATGATCGAGGACCTGAGCGAGGGGCGCAAGAAACTGGACTTGGCCTACAACGCACTTCAGAGCACAAATATCGAACTTGAAGACCGCCGGCGCTACATGGAGGTAGTGCTCAAGAATATAGCGGCCGGAGTGGTCAGCGTGGATGCCGAAGGCAAAATCACGACCATAAATAATTCGGTCGAGATGCTTTTCGGAGTTAGGGCTGAGGAGGCAAAAGGCAAACATTACACTGCCTTCCTGGACCAATCTCAAATGGAGATCGTAAAAGGCTTTATTTCCTGCTACAAAGAAGGCCGCCATGCATATCTCGAACAGGCTGCCCAGGTCAAAGTGGCCGGGGCGTCCATGTCGCTTTTCATAAAGGTGTCGGTCCTGCGCGACGACCAGGACCAATTCATGGGTATAGTCGCAGTACTGGACGATTTCACCGAACTGGAAAAGGCTCAGCGCATGGCAGCGTGGCGGGAGGTGGCCCGCCGGATCGCCCACGAGATAAAAAATCCCCTGACCCCCATTCAGCTTTCGGCCCAAAGACTGAGGCGCAAATATCGTGAACTGGTCGATAAGGACGGCTCGGTTTTCGACGAATGCACGCACACAATAATCCAGCAGGTCGATCACATGAAGAGCCTGGTAAACGAGTTCTCGCGGTTTGCGAGGCTGCCCAGGGCGAAGCTGGAGCCATGCAGCCTTTCCGAGATTGTCGAGGAGGGGCTTGGCCTGTACAGGCACAACTTCAACAGCATTTCATTTCACCTTGAAAAGGATGATGATATGCCTGCGCTTCGGCTTGATCGGGATCAATTCAGGCAGGTAATCATCAACTTGCTCGAAAACTCCGTGCAAGCCATCGGTCCGGAAGGAGGAGAAATCTCGATCCGGCTCTCGTACGACTCGGCCCTGAAGATCGCCCGGCTGGAGTGCGCCGATACCGGGCACGGGATTGCGCCCGAAAACAGGCAGAGAGTTTTTGAACCATACTATTCGACCAAAGCAAAGGGGACCGGTCTTGGGCTTGCCATAGTATCGAGCATTATCGCCGACCATAACGGCTTTATCCGTGTGCGTGGAAACGAGCCTCGCGGGACTGTGTTCACCGTGGAATTGCCCGGCTAGGGGAGAAGTAGATGAAGCAGAAGATACTGATCGTGGATGATGAAGTGAGCATTCTGCAGTCCCTTAGCGGAATTCTGGAGGACGAGGGCTATGAGGTGATTCTGGCGGCCAGCGGCGAGGAAGGGCTGGATAGGGCCAAGAAAGACCAGCCGGACCTCATCATCCTGGACATATGGATGCCGGGGACAGACGGCATAACTGTGCTCGAGGAGATAAAAAAGCTCTATCCGCTGATTCCCGTAATGATCATCTCCGGCCACGGCACCATAGAAACCGCAGTAAAAGCCACCCGGGTGGGCGCCTTCGATTTCATAGAAAAGCCGCTCTCGATCGAGCGCGTGCTGGTTTCGATTCAAAATGCCATCGAGTTTTCGCGCCTGGAGGAAGAAAACCGCCTGCTGCGCAAAAAATCAGACCGCGCGATAATCGGTGAAAGCGCGGCCGTTTCCAATCTTCGCGACCAGATTCGGCTCGTCGCCCCCAGCAACTCAACCGTGCTCATTACGGGAGAAAACGGTACGGGCAAGGAACTGGCCGCCCGGATGATACATCTTCTCAGCCGCCGCAGCACGCGTCCGATGATAGAGGTAAATTGCGCCGCGATTCCGGAGGAACTGATCGAAAGCGAGCTTTTTGGCCATGAGAGAGGCGCTTTCACCGGCGCCTATGAAAAGCACAAGGGCAAATTCGACTCGGCAAACGGAGCTACGCTCTTCCTTGACGAGATCGGCGATATGAGCAACCGGACACAGGCCAAAATCCTTCGAATAATCCAGGAGCAGGTTTTCGAGCGGGTTGGAGGCTCCCGCCCGGTGGAAGTGGATGTGAGGATCGTCGCTGCAACCAATAAAGACCTCCAGAAGGAGATGGAGCAGGGCAGGTTCCGGCAGGACCTCTACCACCGGCTCTACGTGATTCCGATCTTTGTGCCGCCTCTAAGGGACCGGCTCGATGACATCCCCTTGCTGGTCGAAAACTTCGCCAATGAGATCGCAAGCGAGAGCGCACTTGGCAAAAAAAAGATCGATCCGCGCATCTACCCCATTCTAAAGGAGTATTCCTGGCCGGGTAACATTCGGGAGCTTAGAAATTTGATTGAAAGGCTCATTATCATGACGCCGGGCCATGTAATCGGGACGGGGGACCTGCCTGCGGATTTCAGAAATGTCCTTCAGAAAGAAAACGGCGAAACGGCCTACTTCCAATGCCGGAACCTGGAAGAGGCGCGCTCGTGTTTCGAACGCGACTACCTGCTCAGAAAGCTCGAAGAAAACGGCTGGAACGTCTCTCAGACCGCCGTCAGGGTCGGGCTGGAAAGGACCCATCTCCACAAGAAAATGAAAACCCTGGGGATTAAGAAGAA
>JBELAB010000036.1:0-12413 GCA_049509275.1 Syntrophobacteraceae bacterium
TGCCAGCACGCAGTTGCCGAGTCCGTTGTCTTGCTTCCCGCTAAGTGGGAAACTCATGCTGTCCCTCAATCGGGCATGCGGCCACAGGAAGTTATTAACGACCAACTCGTCCGTGAGTGCGATATCTTGGTGGGCTTATTCTGGACGAAACTCGGTACAAGTACTGGGGCCGCTGATTCTGGCACGGTGGAGGAGGTTAACCAGTTTGTGCTGGCCGGTAAGCCCACTTTACTTTACTTTTCCAGCCGCCCCATTGACCCTAACAAGATTGACCTCAAGCAGCACAAGATGCTGCGGATCTTCAAGAAGACCACCTGCGAGAAGGCATTAGTCGGCAGTTTTAGTCGGGTTGAGGAACTACGCCAGGCACTCGCTAGGGACCTGACGGCCCAGGTTCGGCGACTGAAGACACGAATGTCCTTGCGAAGGAGCAAAAAACTGGATGAAGCGGCTGCCATTACCGACCTGATCCTCATACATCAGCGGCATAACATCACGCCGAAGGTTTTCAAGAATTACCGCGATCAATTCCTGGAGCGGAAGCAACGCTTAGGCGCTCTTAGAACGGACCGGTATCACCCTGAGTGATTCGTGATTTGGCAACTGATTCATTGACTCGGTGATTCGTGATTCGCGTCTGATTCGAGGCTGATTACTTGGTTCGGGGTTACTTGATTCGGTGTTGATTCGGCGATTCGGGGTCGCGCCTAATGCCGTTAACTTAAGAGAAACATCTGTCCTTTCAACCCCTTACAAGTTTAGGGTTGGCGCAGTGGTGCTTTGATTCGGGGTCCCCACGAGAACTGCAATCCGGAACAGCGGATAATCTGTTCATGATCTGGTCATTCAATTTATCCGCTTTAGCCGGAATGATCCCTTCCCGTTCGAGCGGATCACCGGCCACAAGTGAACATCGGACAGTGAAAAGTGAACTGAAATAATCTGCTCCAACACTTTTCCTGCTCACTGCTCACTGTTTCTACGCCGCTTCCCTGCTTCCTGCTTCCCACCTCCCGCTCACTCATCACTGCTCAAATTGGAATGGGATGGCGAGCGAGGTCCCATACCGCGCTTCACTTGTCATTACAAATACTTCAGTCCGTGGGCAGCCTTTTCCAGCTCTTCGCGGAATTGGGGGTGGGCCACGTCGATCAAGGCCCGTGCCCGCTGGCGAATCGTCTTGCCGTATAAGTCGGCGATGCCGTATTCGGTGACGACATATCGGACGTGGTTGCGCGTGGTCACTACGCCCGCGCCTTGCTGGAGCATCGGCACGATCTTGCTCACAGGTTGTCCTTTGATCTCAGCTCTGCTGGGCATGCCGATTATGGGTTTGCCACCTTTAGAGCGGCTTGCGCCATAGATAAAGTCTATCTGTCCGCCGACGCCGCTATACAACCTGGGGCCAATCGAGTCCGCACAAACCTGGCCGGTGAGGTCTATTTCGATGGCCGAGTTGATAGCGACCATGCGGTCATTTTGCGCGATCAGGAATGGGTCGTTGACGTACTCGGTCGGGTGAAGCTCTATTATGGGATTGTCGTGGACGAAATCGTACAACCGCTGTGTGCCGAGCATAAAACCGGCAACGATTTTGCCTGGGTGCAGTGTTTTACGTTCGCCGTTGATTATGCCGCGCTCCACCAGGTCGATTACACCGTCGGAAAACAGCTCCGTATGGATTCCAAGGTCCCTCTTGGTCTCCAGGAATGTCAGCACGGCATCCGGGATACCGCCGATGCCCATTTGCATGGTCGAGCCGTCTTCGATTAGTGCAGCGCAATATCCGCCGATCTTTTTTTCCAATTCGGTAATTTCGCCCATGCGGTGCTCGGGCACCTGGTACGATGCCGGAACGATGTGAGTAAGCTTGGAGACGTGGATAAAGCTATCGCCCAACGTGCGCGGCATCCGGTCGTTGACTTCGGCAATGACGATCCTGGCCATCGCGGCGGCAGTCTTGGTCGCGGCGACCTCGACACCGAAGCTGCAAAAACCGTGTTCGTCCGGCGGGCTCACATGGATGAGCGCCGCGTCCAGGGGCAAAATGCCGTTGCGGAACAGTCCCGGGATCTCGGAAAGAAAACAGGGGGTGAAATCGGCCCGGCCTTCGTTGACGGCTTTGCGCACATTCGGGCTGATGAATGTCGTGTTCACGCGAAGATACTTTTCCATGCCGGGAGCGACATAGTCTGCGCTTCCGATAGTGAGCATCTGGACGATCTCGATCGGCTTTTCAAAGGCCGGCGCATACTCGACCAACGCAGCCATCACCCGCTTCGGCACAGAGCAATTGCCCGTGAGGTACAGGCGCATCCCGGACTCAATCGATCGAACAGCCTTTTCAGCCGTAGTGACTTTGTTTTGATAAATTTGCATCCATCCGTTCATAGCGTCCCTCGCGTTCCTGAGGTTACTGAGACCACGTGCGCACCGCCTGGGCCAGAGCCTGATTGACGATGTTCCCATCGCGCGTGGCAACGCCGCGTGCCAGAGCCGGGTTGGCCTCTAGTGCGCCCTCCAGACCGTTGAGAACGATTTGCTGCACAAACGGCCAGATGGCATTACCCAGCGCATGCGTAGCCGTGCGGCCCACGACGCCCGCCATGTTAGGCACACAGTAATGGATGACATTTTCCTCCACATAAGTGGGCGTGCCATGCGTGGTAGGCCGGGAGGTTTCCACACAGCCTCCCTGGTCGATGGAAAGGTCCATGATTAGTGAGCGCGGCTTCATGGAAGCGACCATCTCGCGTGTGACCACGATCGGCGCGCGCGCACCAGGCACAAGGACCGCACCCACCAACACATCGGCAAAGGTGACGACTTTTCGGATGTTGAAGGGATGCGTGAGCATCGTTGTAAGGCAGCCTGCGAACATCTCGTCGAGGTGCTGGAGGCTGGCCATGTCGCGGCCCAGGACAATCACCCGTGCACCAGCCCCCAGGAAGGCGCGCGCAGCATGAGTGCCCAACGTTCCACTGCCCAGAATCGCGACATCGGCCGACGGCACGCCGGGCACACCCTCCAGCAGTACTCCTTTACCCCCACGATCGTTTTGAAGCAGCGTAGCGGCTACGTGCGGGCTCATGCGACCGGCGATCAGGCTCATGGTAGCAAGGATCGGTAAGCTGCCGTCATCGTTCTCGACCGTTTCGTAGGCGATAGTGGTGACACGCTTCCTGAGCAATAGTTCCACCTTGCTGCGCTGGGCGGCCGCCAAGTGAGCGAAGCCCATCAGGATCTGGCCTTCCTGGACCCACTCGAACTCTTCTGCCGTCGGTCTGGTGACCTTTAGCACGAGTTCACCCCGGCCGTACACTTCCTCACCGGAATATACAATGCGCGCCCCGGCCTTTTGGTAGTCCAGGTCAGCAAAACCGGCGCCAAGGCCCGCACCCGATTCCACGTAGCAGTTGTGCCCCTCGGCCCTCAACAGTTCGACACCGGCGGGCGTCATCCCGGCACGGTTCTCGTAGCTTTGCCGCTCGCGCGGCACACCAATGTCCATAGGACTCCTCCGTGATGAAATCGTCCAAGAATGCACTTCTAAGGTTCAAATAAGCCTTGACTCCTTTTGCAAATCATTAGCAAAATACGCAAGGTTTTGCATTACTTCTTTAAGCGCATCTTGCTGGAGGTTGAACTCATCTGAGCTCACACATAATCACTCTGCTGACCGATTTCGGACTCCAGGACGGATACGTAGCCAGCATGAAAGGGGTCATCCTCCAGATCTGTCCCGATGCGAAGCTGGTGGACATATCTCATCTCATCGCCCCTCAGAGTGTTCGCTCAGGGGCCTTTGTTCTGTGCGCTTGTTATGAGTATTTCCCGGAGGGGACCATTCACCTGGCAGTTGTGGACCCCGGGGTGGGGACCGAGCGCGGCGCCGTCGCCATTCGGACCGGGTCCTGTTTTTTTGTAGGGCCTGATAACGGCCTTTTCTCTCTGATATTGAGAAAAGAAACCGGCTGGGAGGCAAGAAAGCTCGAGAACCGGCAATTTCGGCGAAGCCCGCTGAGCAGCACTTTTCATGGCCGCGACCTTTTCGCGCCCGCCGCAGCTCATATAGCTTGCGGTGTCAGGTTTGAGACTCTGGGGCCTGCCTGCGATCCTGTCTCCCCGCACTGGGGCGAACCAATTATCGGCAGAGGCGAAGTTAAGGGCGAGGTGATCCATATCGACCGCTTCGGAAACGCGATTACCAATGTGCTGAGTGAGACATTGGAAAAACAGGGACCGGTGGAAAAATGGATGATCACAGCCGGAAAAACGGCAATCGATTCAATTGAGCAGACCTATGGCCGGGTCAGGACCGGGGAAGCGGTCGCCTTGACCGGAAGCACGGGTTTTATTGAAATTGCCGTTAACCAGGGCAACGCGGCATCCGAACTGGAGCTGGGTCTGGGAGCCGGAGTCACCTTCCGGCTCTCGAATACCCGAAACTCTCCCGATTAAAGATTTTAAAATTTAGTTGCGCCGCCTCACACGGTGCGCTCAGACTGTTCAAAATCTGTTTTCCAGAGTAATATACCTGGATGAAGTCTGGTGACTCATATACAACTTTCCTGGATTAAGTCGCATTTTTCGACCGAGGTTCGGGTTTATTTCTTCAGAAAGACTGTTAACTTGTTTAGAACTGCGGTGTTTCCGGATGGACACCGGCCAGGATGTTTAAACTTCCAAGGAGGAACTAAATGCCTACTCGCATCGCGCTAAATGGTTTCGGACGCATCGGGCGCACCATTTTTAAAGTCATAAAAGAACGGAAACTGCCGCTGGAAGTTGTCGTCTTGAACGACCTTGCAACGCCCTCGGAACTGGCCTACCTTCTCAAATACGACTCTGTTCATGGCGTGTGGCCTCACGAGGTCCAAGGGTCTGAAGATGAATTAATTGTAGACGGCAGGCCGGTTAAATGCCTCAAGATAACGGACCCTGCACAGATGCCCTGGCGCGATCTCAAAATTGACGTGGTTCTCGAAGGCACCGGCCGTTTCACCAGCCGCGAGGAAGCTGAGAAGCATCTCAACGCCGGAGCGCGCAAAGTGATCATAACCGCTCCCGGCAAGGGTGTAGACGCAACCTTCGTAATCGGGGTCAACGAAGGGACTTATGACCCGCGCATTCACAATATCATCTCAAACGCCTCATGCACTACGAACTGCCTGGCCCCGATCGCCGCATTGCTCCACGACAGGTTCATAATGGAGCACGGTCTTATGACCACCATTCACGCTTACACACTGGACCAGCGCCTGCTTGATGCGACGCACAGCGACCGCCGAAGGTCCAGATCGGCCGCACTCTCGATGATCCCGACCACGACGGGCGCCGCTCGCGCCGTAGCCGAGGTAATTCCGGATCTCAAGGGAAAGCTCGACGGACTCTCCATTCGGGTTCCAACTCCGAACGTTTCGCTCGTTGACCTCGTGTGCAGGGTTGGCAGGGATGTAACCAAAGAAGAAGTCAACAATGTTCTGGAGGAGGCCGCAAACGGACCGCTCAAAGGGATCCTCCGGTATGTGACCGAGGAGCTTGTCTCGGTTGATTTCAATCACACCAATTACTCATCGAATGTTGATTCGAGACTGACTAATGTCATGGCCGGCCGCATGGTCAAGGTATTCAGTTGGTACGACAATGAGTATGGCTATTCGACCAGGGTGGCAGAGTTGGCCGTGATGGTAGGCAACTCCCTGGAGTAGCGCCCTTTCCCACATGCCCTATCCCCGCAATTCACATGGCGCCTGGATACAAGGAGCATCTCGAGCGTGAAAACTCTTGACGATCTGAATTTTAAAGGAAAGCGCGTCTTCATGCGAGTCGATTTCAATGTCCCCCTGGATAAGGAGCGGCACGTAAGAGACGATCTTCGCATCCGCGCTGTTCTGCCGAGCCTGCACAAGGTCCTCGATTCGGGGGGCAGGCTTATTCTGGCTTCACATATGGGAAGACCAAAGGGCAAAGTGGCCGATGAGCTTTCACTGAGGCCCGTAGCGGAGCACCTCTCGGAACTGCTGGGAAAACCCGTGCCTTTTGTCCCGGATTGCGTTGGTCCCGAGGTGGACAAACAGGTCTCGCTCCTACATGATGGTGAAGCGCTCTTTTTGGAAAACCTGCGCTTTCATCCGGAGGAGGAAAAAAACGACCCGGAGTTTTCCAGGCGTTTGGCCAAACTTGCCGATATCTACGTAAACGAGGCGTTTTCCGCTTCTCATCGCGCTCACGCCTCCGTAGAAGGCATAACCCGCTTCGTGCCCGTGTGCGCCGCCGGATATCAGCTCCAAAAGGAGATTCAGTATTTCAAAGAGGTTATGGACAACCCGCAACGGCCGCTGGCAATCATTGTGGGAGGCGCGAAAGTATCGACCAAGCTGGGACTGCTCGAAAATCTCATTCCCAAAATCGATTACCTGATTATCGGCGGCGCAATGGCCAATACGTTTTTCAAGGCACAGGGCAAGGAAGTCGGCAAATCGCTGGCCGAAGACGATTATATCGAAACTGCCTTACGGCTGCTTGAGTCGGCAAACAAAAGAGGAGTCAAGGTGTTCCTGCCGGTTGATGCGGTTGTTTCCGCTGACGCGGAAAACTTGGGAGACGTACGGCAGGTCTCAGTTGACAAGGTTCCCAAAGATACCATGATTCTGGACATTGGCGCACAGTCTGTTCAGGCCTTTGAGTCGGTCCTTCAAAGCTGCAAGACTATCATCTGGAATGGCCCGATGGGTGTTTTCGAGACGCCCCCGTTTAACAAAGGCACTTTCGCTCTAGCTGAATTCATTGGGTCGCTCGACGCGCTCACAGTTGTTGGCGGCGGCGATTCGGCCGCTGCCGTCAGGCAGGCCGGCGCCGAAAACAAGGTAAGTTATGTTTCGACGGGGGGCGGCGCTTTTCTGGAACTGCTGGAGGGGAAAGACCTGCCTGGCGTCTCAGCCTTGCAGAGATGCTGAACCAACGACGAAGAGCACTGCATCAGGGGCACGGAACATACGGAGAAAATACCGTATCCAAACAGAGATCAGACTTTCCCTGACACGGGGAGACCCGAAATGAACCCGAACAGAAAACCTCTCATCGCCGCCAACTGGAAAATGTACAAGACCGTGACCGAAGCCATCTCTTTCGTTAAGTCGGTCCAGGAGGAAACCGGCCCCTGTACTGACCGCGAAGTAGTAATCACCCCTGCTTTTACCGCGCTGAATGCGGTCCGGGGTATTCTGAAACAGCAGGGCTACGGCCTGGCGGCGCAGAATTGTCACTGGGAGGAAAAGGGCGCCTTCACCGGCGAAATCTCACCGATTATGCTAAAAGACCTTGGATGCGAATACGTGATTGTCGGCCATTCAGAGCGGCGTCATCTATTCGGCGAAACTGACGAAACGGTGCGCTTGAAAACGGGGGCGGTTTTCAAGGCCGGCATGGTGCCTGTTGTCTGTGTCGGAGAAGTCCTCGACCAGCGCGAGCAGGGAAAGACATTTGAAGTAGTTGCCGGCCAGATCGAAGGGGCGCTCAACGCTTTGAGCCCGATGCAGGCGGAGCGGCTGGTCATCGCATATGAACCGGTTTGGGCGATCGGTACCGGCAGGACCGCAACACCAGCGCAGGCGCAGGAGGTTCACGCTTTCATTCGTGAGACAATCGCTTCGCTTTTCAACAAAGGGGTTGAAAAAAGGGCCAGGATATTATATGGTGGTTCGGTTAAGCCTTCTAACATAGATGAGCTTATGGCTGAGCCGGACGTTGACGGAGCGCTTGTTGGAGGTGCAAGTCTCGAGGTCGGCTCATTCAAACGCCTCGTTCAGTTCAAATCTTGAGAGAAAAGTTTTATACTCATGGGCACCCTGCTTATCCTTATCCACTTGTCAGCCTGTATCGCGCTGATTGCGATTGTTCTGCTCCAAACCGGCAAAGGCGCTGAAATGGGAGCGGCATTTGGCGGCGCATCGCAAACCCTTTTCGGCGGATCGGGCGGCGGCTCTTTCATGAGCAAGCTGACAACGGCCGCTGCTATCGTATTCATGATAACATGCCTGCTGCTCTCTTTTATGATCAGGCCGGGGGTCCGCGCGGGCCGGTCGGTAATGACCGATATTCCCGTGGAACGCCCCCAGCCGCCGCCTGTGCAGCCGCAGCCGGTAATTCCCGAAGCCCGCCCGGTACAGCCCGAGGCCCCCGGCCCCGCATCGCAGGCCCCCGAGGCTGCGCGAAAAGCCGCGGAAACGCCTCAGCCTGTGACCAAAGCCAAACCGCCCGCTAAAGAACAGCCTCAGCAGGGACAAAAAAGGCAGGACAAAGCCCCTGCCAAATAACAGTAAGGTTTCCGATCTGCATTAGCTGTGGCCGGAAAGCGGCGCGACCGCTTTCCGGCTTTTTCTATTGTCAGCCAATGAGAAGTAATTTGCGCCGGCAGTACAACTTTTGCGCAAGAGATGGATAAATCTCGCTGCAAAGATACACGGTTCTTATGCAAAGCCGTCCGGGACTCGGATGACCAAATTCATATTGAGATACATGAATATCAGTAAGGCAACCCCTTATAAAGGGGGTTATCTATCAGATAACAGGAGACAAAACATTCTTAACAGCTATCCCATCCATTTTTCTGAGGCCAGTTTCTGCTGCATGTTGAGTTCAGATTGAACGGGCAGCACACACGATTCGCCTTCAATCGCGAAAATGACCTTATCGCCCCAAATGTCCTGCACACGCTCCTTGATCTGGAGGAGTTCAATCCACCGCTTGAAGGTACCGACGACGACAATCACCATCATGACCATAACAATGGTGGCTAGTGTGGCCAGGACATAGAGCTGCCGCGGCAGATAGACATCCGTGATGTTTAAATAACCGGCATACATCGTTACGAATCCCAGGAAGAGGCCCGGAACCGCCGTTACCCACATATACCTGGCCTTCCCCATACGAATCAACATTGCCGTTACAATTATCAGGGCGCTTGAGGCGAGAAGCTGGTTACTCATGCCGAACAGGGGCCACAGCGTCGAGATATTTCCAGTATAAACAAGATATCCCCATAGGACACTGAAGATACCGCCGGTTATGACTATTCCAGGTATCCAGTGCGTTTGGTTGAATTTTGGGATAATTACGCCGAACATTTCCTGCAGGAGGAATCTGCCGACCCTGGTGCCTGCGTCAACGGCGGTGAGAATAAAGACCGCTTCAAACATGATCGCAAAGTGATACCAGTACTTCATCAAGTTCTTCATATGGGGAATCGAATCGAAGATAAAGGCCATGCCGACGGCGAGAGATACGGCACCACCCGGCCTTCCCTGGATTTTTTCCTGAACCTCCGTAGCGAGCCTACCGAGGTCTACGGTAGCCAGACCAAGTTTGGCAAACTCCGCAGGCGCTGAGTTGATGGCAAAATAGTCCGCCGGAATAAGGACGCAGGCTGCGATTAGGGCCATAATGGCTACAAAACCCTCCACGAGCATGGCGCCGTAGCCGACAAATGGGATATCCTTTTCATCACCGAGCATTTTGGGCGTTGTGCCAGTTGCAATGATGGCGTGAAAACCGGATATGGCGCCGCATGCGATGGTGATAAAGACGAAGGGGAAGACATTGCCGGGGATGACGGGGCCGCCGCCGCCCGTAAACTGCGTGAGCGCCGGCATTCTTAGTTCGGGATGGACGAAAAGAATTCCAACCGCCAGCGTAGTGATGGTGGCTATCTTCAGATATGTTGACAGATAGTCTCGCGGCGCCAGAAGAAACCATACAGGCAGTACGGATGCAATGAATGCATAAAGAGGAATGACAATGGCAATCTGATGCTTGCTCAGTTGCAGAAACTGGGCCAGCGTTGATGTCGGTTCGATTGCTCCTCCGAAGTAGATGGCCGCGGCGAGCAGGGCAACACCAAATATACTAGCTGTCTTAACGTCGCCGGGGCGAATCTTGTGCATCCAAAGACCCATCAAAATGGCGATCGGGATGGTGGCGCCCACGACGAAGACGCCCCAGAAGCTTTCAAAAAGGGCGTTCAGAACGGCAATCGACAGACCCGCCAGCGTGAGAATGAGAATAAAGAGAAAAGCAAATGATGCGACAATCCCGACTGCTTTGCTGACTTCGCTCTCGGCTATTTTGGCAAGGCTTTGCCCCTTGTGGCGTATGGAAGCAAAGAGGACCACCATATCATGGACCCCCCCTCCCAGAACGCAGCCGATAATGATCCAAAGGGCTCCGGGAAGAAAACCGAACTGCGCCGCCAATACCGGACCGAGAAGAGGCCCCGCGGCAGCAATGGCGGCAAAATGGTGCCCGAACAGAACGAACTTATTCGTTTTCACATAATCGATGCCGTCCGCGCAGGTTTTTGCAGGCGTCGGCCGATCCGACCTTATCCCCAAAACCTTGTGCGCAATGAAGAGCCCATAAAACCTGTATGCGATAGCAAATATGCACAATGAAACAAACACCAGCGTCAGAGCATTCATCTAAAAAAAACCCTCCTTTCTTAGGCTTGGCACTGTTAAAAGAACTGTCGCAGTTGCAGGGTCCCAGTGCGTTTGGTTGACGAACGTGTTGCGGAGAGAGGCAAACTTCCAGGTACCGGCATCATTGTAAAAGAACGGCTTTTTATCAAAGAGCGATATGGCTTGGATATAATATCCTCTAGGGAGACGCTCTACAAGGAATAAAGCGGAAGGCAAAGTCGAACAAGATTTGGGGCGACTCGCTTAGCACCCGTGACATCGAATTGACGGGAGGTTGTAAATATCACCAAAAGTATTCTGACACCAGCGTTTCCTCGACAAACTCCCAGCCTGTCCCTAAGACTATTGTTCCTGGTCTATCGAATGCCATTAACATCAATGGGGTTGCCGGTTTTGGCCGTTCAAAATGAAATCGGTCCACGTCGAGCTTTCCCATCCTTTGCGATCCCTCTCGGCGTCTTCGTGTTTGGTGACATATCGCTCATGGATCATGCCGGATAAATATTCCGGCACTCCGATCCGGGCTTTAACGGACGAGCTACGCTTTCTAATGCCCTGGCAAAATCTATGTCCGGTGTGACGAGAACCGTAACGTTTTCCTTTTAATTAATGTTTACAACGACTTATGTTAGGGTGAGCACCTGGAAGGTCGTGGACTTGAACAGAAAAAGTGTTGCATACAACAGATGCGTTGCATGATTTATGTGTCACGTGCAACGCTTCAATCATACCCAATAACAAGTTTTGGCGAGCTTCCTTAATTCTTGGAAATTTACCCGGGCCTATCGATCCTGTCGGCAAGAGTGTATTCCGGGTCCATTTTTTCAGCATATGCGAAGCAGGCAGCCTGGAACTACGAACTTTCTTCCAGTAGGCCGAGTGCTCTGAATTGTTCCAACAGTTTCTGCTTTCCGATGGGCTTGACCAGGTAGGCCGTACACTGTGAATCAAGAGCTTCCTTCATTTTCCCGGGATCGTTCACGGCTGTCGTCATTATGATTTTGACGCCATCAGGTACTGGGATTCCGTCAGCACTTTCCATTTTTCGAATTTCTTTCAGCACGTGGAGCCCGTCCAGCCCTGGCATCATGATGTCCAGACATATCAAATCATATCTTCTGCCTTCCTTGGCTGCCAGACGAAAAGCAATTAGCGCCTCCCTTCCGCTGATAGCTGTATCGCACTCGCCGTACGGCTCAAGCATAAGCCGCATGAGTTTCGCGGCGACGGGGCCATCTTCAGTTATAAGTATCTTCATGAATTATCTCTACTCCTTTTAGTAGACAAGTACTTCTCACAGCAACATGGTGATCGGGAGTTCGGCCAGAATTGATGAATTCAATTATACCATTTCATATGGGAATGGGAATCCACCCGAGGGCGGACTCACGGTTCCAGGAGGCAAGCGATCTTCCCCATACCTGACGCGCCATGCCTTCACCACAGCATTTCATGTCCTTGAGGGACACCCCAAACCATGAAAAGGCGCCTGACCGAGCCGTAGTCTAGCCCCTTGTGGGCGGCCTTTTCGTAGCAGATGCCGCCCATCTTGCGGGCCGTAGCGGCAGCTTGCTCAGCCAGTGATAAGGCTTGTTCGATCTGGTTTTTGTCAAGGGCAATTTCGGCGCTAAGACTGGCGACTATGTCAGCAGAGTAGAGTTGCTCGTCAAGCTCCTGTTCAACTGCCTGACACTTTGTCATGCTTTTCAGCGTCGGCATCGGCTCCCCCGCCTGCGGATTTCTACCTCTACGCGCCTGCTTTTAACGAAATCTTACGAAAAAGATCGAAAGAGAAAGATTGCAACCTGTGCTGTTTTTGCGCATGCCGGACAGGATTGACGGATGCCTTTGATTTTACAAGGGAAAGATTTCCCGCAAACTGTCCCTTCATTTCAGGTACTTAGATATTAGCGCAGCCTAACACCCACTTATCCC
>JBELAB010000360.1:0-3712 GCA_049509275.1 Syntrophobacteraceae bacterium
AAGATCCGCGTGTGCGGCAGTTTTTGAGCCGGCAGGCCGATCCCCAAATACAGTCTGATTCCTATTACGAGCGCCTGCTCGAGGGGACAGAAACATGATTTTGACACTGTGCCCAATTCAATTCCTTTTGAGAAAAAATCGTGCAGGGGCGCTCCAATGGTAAATCCTATCCAGTCCCTTGGCGCTTACGCATTGAAGCAGGTATCTTCGGCAGGCCGACTGGGATTGTTTTTTATCTACACTATTCGCGGAATCATCCTGCCACCGGCGAAATTTTGGCCCACGCTAAAGCAGATCCAGTTCATCGGTACCAAGTCATTTGTGGTGGTAGGCTTTACCGCCGCTTTCACCGGGATGGTGCTTGGCCTCCAGGGCTACCATACACTGGCCAAGTTCGGCTCCGAAGGTTGGTTGGGGTCGGCGGTAGGACTGTCGCTGGTACGTGAACTAGGACCCGTCCTCACTGCACTCATGGTGACCGGCAGGGCGGGGTCGGCAATAGCCGCCGAGATCGGCATAATGAGGATCGAAGAGCAGATAGACGCCCTGGAGTGCATGGCGATCGACCCTTTTTCCTATCTCGTCACTCCCAGATTAATTGCAAGCTTAATCTCTCTGCCGCTCCTCATCGCTTTTTGCGACATTATCGGAATCCTGGGAGGCTACGTTATTGGGGTGGGTCTATTAGGAGTCAATCAGGGGGCTTTTTGGGATGGTCTTACTTCCAGCGTGGACTGGAGCGATCTCTACATGGGGTATGTCAAGTCTGTCTGTTTTGCGGTAATCATCGCATGGGTGTGCACTTACAAGGGCTTCTATGCTGGAGTGGACGAGGGCAGCTTCGGGCCGGAGCAGGTGGGTCGGGCGACCACCGATGCTGTAGTGATTTCATCGATCGCCGTGCTTATAGGTGATTATGTAATTACCTCGATCATGCTGTGATAAACGGGGAAAAAGGAAATTTGAAAATGGGACCGGAACGAAAACGGTTGGAGTTCGGCGTTGGTCTTTTTCTCATAATCGGGGTGTTCTGCCTGGGGTATCTTTCCCTTAGCCTGGGGAACTTAAACATCGGCAAAGGCCGCTATGAGGTGACCGCTGTATTTCCCACTGTTTCAGGATTGAAAACCAAGGCTCAGGTAACGATGGCAGGAGTCAGTATTGGCGAGGTCCAGGGAGTCCAGCTCAAGGACAGCCGCGCCGAAGTCACCCTGAGCATAAACAAAAGTGTGAAACTCGAGGAAGACTCAATCGCCAGCATAAAAACCATGGGTATCATCGGGGATAAATATGTCTCGATCACACCTGGCGCCTCGGACACCTATATTCAAAACGGTGGAATCATACGGGAGACTCAGCCTCCGCTCGATATCGAAAGTCTTATCTCCCGGTTTGTCTTTGGCTCCATGGAAACAAAGCAATCCGGTGAGCAAAACTCGTCTCAGTAGAACGATTCAGCCCGTAAGCTCTACTTCACTGGAAACCCCATGAAAATATTCGTTACAGGCGGAACTGGCTTTGTTGGAAGATACATGACCAGGAGACTTTCCGAGTCAGGCCATGAAGCATTCATACTCACCCGTTCCCCCGCCAGGGTGAAGGAATCTGTTTCATGGGCGACCATCATCGAAGGTGATCCAAGAAAACCCGGGGAATGGCAGCAAAGGGTTGCGGAAAGCGATGCGGTCATTAATCTCGCCGGAAGCTCTATCTTTACTCTCTGGACCGATGCGGCGCGAAAGTCCATTCTTGACAGCCGGGTTGTTACCACTCGTAATCTAGTCGATGCGCTTGTCGTTTCAGGCAAAGAAAAGATTTTGATTAATGCCTCGGCGGTCGGCTATTACGGAAGTCGCATGGACGACGAGATTTTGGACGAAAACGCTCCTCATGGCGACGAATTCATGTCGCAGATTTGCGTTGAATGGGAAGATGAGGCGAAAAAAGCGGCCCGGTTCGGGACTCGAGTCGCTCTGTGCAGGTTTGGAATAGTTCTGGGCAGGGGAGGGGGCTCTCTTGCCATAATGCTGCCCGCTTTCCGCTACCTGCTTGGAACCTCGATGGGCAGCGGCAGACAGTGGATGTCATGGATTCACGAGGAAGATCTTTTCAATATTTTTTCACTTCTATTAAGTGACAGTGAAATTTCGGGTCCGGTAAACTGTGTGGCCCCAAACCCTGTCAGGAATGCGGAGTTTGCGAAGATCCTGGCAACAACGCTGGGCCGGCCGGCCCTGCTTCCAGCGGTACCCGCTTTCGTGCTGCGCACCCTGCTTGGCGAATTCGCAAACGTTGTGCTTAAAGGCCAAAGGACTATTCCAAAAAGATTGATGGAAACCGGCTTTTCCTTCAGATTTCCAACCTTGCAGCAGGCCCTTGAAGACTTGATCAAGTGAGCCTTTCGATACTTAATCTCCACTTTATTAGAAGTACCGGAACTTTCTGACTGAAGTCTCAACTTCGTATTCATCACTTTATTTTCAAAACAGGTTTGCACAACGCGCAAATGATACTGATTAGGTCGGAATATGCACATACACATTAGTTTTAATTCGAAGCAGCCGCTGGGCCATTAAACGCTTGACATTTTTCAATTCCTACTGTAGCAGGATACACTTAGGGGAGTGGCTGATTCGGTCCGGTCCTTGCGGGAAACGGCCTTGATCGGCTCGGCAAGAGGTGGAGTTTTGCGAGGATTGCTCGAAGTAGCGAAACTGCAAGCAATGGAAACAGTACCGAAGAAGGAAAGGAATTAGAGAGATGTCGGAAGGCCGCGTGAAATGGTTCAACGACAAAAAGGGCTATGGCTTCATTGAAACTAAGGATCAGGGAGATGTTTTCGTCCACTACAGTGCCATTGCGTCTGAAGGATTTCGCTCTTTGAGTGAGGGAGATCGCGTAAGTTTCGACGTAGAACGTGGACCAAAGGGACCGCAGGCGGTTAACGTAAAGAAACTTGTTTAACTAAATTCTCCTTTGCGACCCGCCCGGAGGGGCGGACAGGATTGGCCCCTGCGCGGGGGCGCTGATTGAAACAGCAAGTATGATGGCCGGTGATTTTCACCGGCTCTTTTATTTTTTGCGAGCCTCTTGGAAAACCCGCTTTTCGCTCAGTTCGACAGGATCAGTCACACCGCAGGCGTGATTGGACCTGCCGCCAACTACGTCAATTCAATGGCGGCGGCTATATCATCCTGTTTCCCCAGCTCGAAACGCACGCATTCCCAATGCGGGGACCGGCGGAGCTTCCGGCAGCTTTCGAGCACCAGGTCGGGATGATTGTTAGTCTCACTCAGGTGGGCAAGGGTTACGCAGCGCAGGTCTTCATGATGCACGGCTTCAAGCAGATTGCAGGCTTCTTCGTTTGACAGATGGCCGTGGGCGCTCCTTATTCTTTGCTTAAGAAACCAGGGATACGGGCCGCCGAGAAGCCTGTCCACGTCGTGGTTGGCCTCCAGGACCAGGCCGTGACAACCCTTTAGTCTCACTTTGACCAGGTTGGTGGCAATTCCGAGGTCCGTACATATCCCAAGGCGCAGCCCATCCTTTTCGATAATGAACCCGGCCGGTTCGCCAGCGTCATGTGAGGTGGCGAACGGGTGAATTAGAAGATCGCCGATTTCAAAGGATTTTCCGGTCGCAAAGATAGTAACCGAAGCGCACTGGCCAATATTCGAAGGCAGGTTTTCCAGGGTCCCCCTTGTCATGTAGA
>JBELAB010000361.1:0-3698 GCA_049509275.1 Syntrophobacteraceae bacterium
TCGCCTGATTTTTTGTCTGAATCCCCAAATCCCGATTCCGATTCTTGATAGGTTTTTTGACGAATAAGTTTTTCGAGGGCAGAGTATGAAAACTTTACGAGTAAAAGGAATGTCGTGTCAGCATTGCGTTAAAACGGTAAAGAAGACCCTGGAGGAAATCGACGGAATCACTAACGTTGCCGTGGACCTTGAAACCGGGGAAGTTACTTTCGAGGAGACCCGTCCCGTGGACAACGAACTTGTGAGGGAGAAGATCAAAAAAGCCGGTTATGAGCTTGGCTAAGATAGAACAACCCGGCAACGGCGCCCAACAGGAGTCGCGCCTGGAAAAAGGCATCAGAAAGACTGCCGTTTCCGTGGGAGGCATGAGCTGCGCAGCATGCGTCCGGCGAGTGGAGAATGCGCTTCAGTCAGTCCCCGGTGTTGAGAATGCGGCGGTAAATCTTGCCACATCCAGGGCGACTATAGTCTACTCTCCCCGGCTTGAGGACTGGTCGGCCATACGGGGAGCAATCGAGCAGGCGGGATACGAGTACCTAGGCGTCTATCATCAGGAGGCCGCCGATCCGGCTGAGGCGGCGCGGGTCGAAGAAATTGCCGGGCTTAGACGCAAAGTGGCGGCCGGCGCAGTACTTAGCATCCTGATAATGGCCGGAACGATGCAGCATTTTTTCCCGATCCTGCACGCCGTTTCCCGCCAGGCAATGCTCTATATTCTTCTGGTTCTTACCGCACCGGCCGTTTTCTGGGTAGGGGACCGTTTTCTTAAGGGAGCGCTCAAAGCGACCCGCCGGAAAACGGCGGACATGAACACCCTGGTGGCCGTCGGCTCTCTTTCCGCGTACATCTATTCAGCCCTCGCGACCATTTTCCCACATTTGTTTTCTGTTTCCGGCCGCGAGACGCCCGTCTATTTTGACGGGGCGGCCATGATCGTGACGCTAGTCCTGCTGGGCAGGCTCCTTGAGCTCAAGGCCAGGGGCAGGACTTCCGAAGCGATTAAAAAGCTGATGAAGCTCACGCCGAAAACGGCCCGCGTAATCCGGGAGGGCGCGGAGATGGACGTCCCCGTCGAGGAAGTGCTTCGCGGCGATCTTATTGTGGTGCGGCCGGGAGGCCGAATACCCACTGACGGGACCGCCGTGTCCGGGGAGTCTTCGGTGAATGAATCCATGCTCACCGGCGAGAGCATGCCGGTTTCCAAAAAGCCCGGCGATGAGGTGTTTGCCGGGACCATCAACCAGAGCGGGAGTTTCGTTTTCGAAGCCACCAGGGTCGGGGCTGAAACGGCCCTTGCACAGATAATCCGCCTCGTCGAGGAGGCTCAGGGGTCCAAAGCCCCTATACAGCGTGTCGCCGACAAAGTAGCTTCCATTTTTGTCCCGGCGGTTATCGCGATCGCTATAGTTACTTTCATCATCTGGTATTTCGCCGTGCCGGGGCACATCCTTAGCCGCGCCGTTCTCAATTTCGTGTCGGTGCTGATAATCTCATGCCCGTGCGCAATGGGGCTGGCCACGCCCACTGCCGTGATGGTCGGCACCGGTCTTGGGGCGGAAAACGGAATTCTCATAAAAGGCGGCGAAAGCCTCGAGCGCGCACACCACCTTGACACGATAGTATTTGATAAGACCGGCACCATAACCAGGGGTGAACCCCAAATAACCGATATCGTGGCGGCGCCCGGGTTTTCGGAGCCCGATCTTCTGAGCATGGCCACCTCGGTCGAGAGCTTGTCCGAACATCCCCTGGCTAAGGCGATAGTGAAGTTCGGCGGAAAAGCCGGCCGGGAGACCAACACCGGTATCGTGCTCGATTTCGAATCGGTTTCAGGATTGGGCTCGCGCGCCAGGGTGGGCGGGAGCAAAATCATTATCGGCAGCCGGACATTTATGGAGTGCGAAGGGATAAACACCGAAATGCTTGGCCAAAGCGCCGCCATGCTCGAAGAATCCGGAAAAACATGTGTATTTGCGGCGAAAGATGGAAAGCCTGCCGGAATCATCGCGCTTGCCGATACGATCAGGCCGTCGGCGAAGGAGGCCGTATCCCTTCTCAAGAAAATGGGCCTCGAGGTCGTGATGCTGACCGGCGACAGGCGGAAGACGGCGGAGGCAATCGCCCGCCAGGCTGGAATCGAGCGGGTCCTCTCCGAGGTCCGGCCGGGGGACAAGGCCGGCGAAATTCGACGGCTCCAGTCGAATGGAAAGGTTGCGGCCATGGTGGGAGACGGCATAAATGATGCTCCCGCCCTTGCGGCGGCTGACGTTGGAATAGCAATCGGGGCGGGCGCAGACATCGCAATCGAGGCAAGCGACATCACTCTCATCCGGGACGATCTCCGTCTGGTTGCTTCCGCTATAGAGCTTTCTTCGCTAACCATGCAGATCATCAAACAGAACCTCTTCTGGGCCTTCTTCTACAATTCGGCCGGCATTCCGGTCGCCGCCGGGGCGCTCTATCCGTTTTTCGGCATTCTGCTCAATCCGATGTTCGCTGCCGCTGCTATGGCCATGAGTTCGGTTTCGGTGGTGACCAACGCTCTGCGTCTTAGGCGAATCTGGAGGAAGCGCTCTTGATTGAGTGTGCAAAAGTCTGCCATGTGCGAAAGGTCAAAAGAGCGGGGGAACTTTTCCCCCGCACCCCCAAAGGATTCGGCACTCACGCGCAGGCGGCGGCAAGCCACCGCGTGCGCGGGGCCGCCGCCGCAGCGCCATATAGATCTCGAGGCCCCGCCAGGTGTTATTTTATTTGCAGAACTTTCGGCAGACTGTCAAAAATAAGTAATTGCATCCAAATCCGCACAAGATGTGTCCGCCTCCGATTGCATTCTTTCAATTGGCCTTTTATATTATGCCCCTGTTTGTTCCGTTAATGACAATGCCCACACTTATGAGGAGGAGAAATGGATCGATACGTATGTACGGTCTGCGGCTTCGTTTATGACCCGGCTGTCGGCGATCCGGACAATGGAATCGTTGCGGGAACCAAATTCGAAGACCTGCCCGATGATTGGGTTTGCCCGGTCTGCGGCGCGCCCAAGCAAGATTTCGAGAAAGAGAAATGAGGATTGGAATCCCCACATCAGGGAGAAAAACCATATAGGCGTCACCCCGGCTGAGGCTGCCCCGGAAGTGTCTAGCCAGGGGGCCGGGGTCCAGTGTCTTTTGTTTTAAAATCACTTAGTTGGGGAAAAGCCTGGATTTCGGTCTCCGTCGGAATGACGAAATGATTAGCAATTTTCAGGTGTTTCTCCCGCTGGAGAACCCTTTTTCATCACCCTGCTCTGGCGCAGGTCCACATTCATGTAATCTTTTCAATCACGAATCGGACGTCTTTCCCGGTTGACGCCGAGTTCCGCAAGGAAATGCACGCCTGTCCTGCCTCCATCATGAAGGCATAGGAAGCCCCCGCGCAGATTGTTGGCGGAACGATTGGTCACGTCCACATCCTTTGCGCTCTCTCAAGGTCCGCCACGATTGTCAAAGTTATCGGCCGGCCGGCCCTTGGCTTTCAGTAATTGCGCCAGGTTGTTGCGGACTGCGGCGGCCTTCGGGTGACCCGGGCCGAAGCTCTGCTCATCGATTTTCAGAGCGCGCCTCATCATCGGCTCGGCCTCGGCAAGCCGGTTCGTGTCACTCAATAATTGCGCCAGGTTGTTGAGGCGGATGGCGACCTTCGGGTGATCCTGTCCGAAG
>JBELAB010000362.1:0-4195 GCA_049509275.1 Syntrophobacteraceae bacterium
GGACAAGCACCCGTATATCACGCCCCACATTCCGGATGTCTTGCCCCCATGAGTCCCATCCGGCAAAGAAGTAGAAGCCCGACACCTCGCAGGGGAGCGGATTATGCAGTTCTCCAGTCAAATTGCGAACCCAACTGTTTGCCCAATAATGGACAGCAAAGCTCCCACGCCTTATCAGCCGCTGTTTCATCCGGCGGGCTTTCTCCCCCCCTGCCTTCAGAGTCTTTAGAGCAGAACTCCCATTGGCAGCGGGATAAACTACGCGGGTATTGAGAAGCGTCAACCATTTTTCATCAAACTGCCGGATCACTCGGGTGAGGAACAGCGGACCCGTGCTCGTTAGCACGTCATAATGCACCAGCGCTTTTTCCCGGGGACGACTCAGCAACTCACTAAGCACAGCGGACCAGAGTGGATGCTCCCGAGTCGAAGCCAGAAAGGCGTTGCAAACCACCCGTGATTCACGCAAGCTGGCTTCATGTTCAGGGGGTTCGTAGGCGGCTGCAAACTGCAGTCTGAAGGCATTCCATGTCCAGGTCAACATATACGCCGCCATGAACCGAGAGGATCAAATACCGCATGATATCGACCCGCTGGATAGCATAGGGAAAAGAGTCCAATACGCCCCTCAGTCCAGGGTAGTGAACCTTGACAAAATGTTCGGCATCCTCATCTGTCCACAGCCGATGCTCCCAGTTCGGATGATGCGCCTTCCAACTCTCGGTGCAATCCCTCCATCGATACGGAATCTTGGAAGTCTTCCACAACTGATGGATGATGCGGGGGATCGGGTCGACTCGAATCATACGGGATCCCCTCTTTTTCCCATGACATCTAACATGCGCTCCGTTATTGCTTCCTGCCCGAAACGTTCGGAGATGCTTTGCGCCAACGAACGCCCTCCCGCTGCGGCCGCTTCGGATTCATCAAATGCTTTCCTCATCAAACTGGCGGCATGGGCACGGTCCGGCTCCGCCCACTGCTGATCGTCCGTATAGGACCCCTTGCCTTCCCGATCTCGCACCGGCACCACTCGATAGTCAACGAGAAAGGCGCCGTTGCCTTCGAGGTAGTCCATCTGTCCGCCATAGCCGGTCATGATGATGGGTCTGCCGAAACGGCCGGCATCGAAGGCCCCGATTCCCCAACCCTCAGAACGGGTAAGAGATACGTAACAGTCTCCTGCGGCGTGAAGCGCCAGCATAGCATGATCATCCAGTTCATCGGCGACCAGCAAAATCCTTCCGGGTCGCTTCCTGTGCCCCACCAGGCGCTTTACGGCCGTTTCGGTCCGCGCATGGAACCGCCCCAGGATGCGGTGGGTAAAATCCTGCTTTGTAGTTTTCACCACCAGCACCGCCGGGTCGGTGTCCGTGAACACATCGAGAAACGCCTCTATCGTTTCTCCCACAGCCTTGCGGTTTGTCCATGCGTTGATTGAATAAAAGCAGTAATCGCCGGGACGGATTCCAAACCGGGCCCTGCCCTCCAGGCGCGGTGGCAGGCCGGCATTAATCGCGATGTGCGGCACTACGTGGATTGGCGTCTTCACTCCATTGGCGCGAAATACCTCGCGGTTCCATTGGCAGGGCACCATGAGGAGGTCAACTTCATTAAGAAGAGCAATCCAATGCTTCGGAGGTCGATCGGTCTCCCATACTGTGTAACCGATAATGCGCCGCCCCGGCTCATGGCGCCGCCACAACGGAAAGTATTCGGGCACAGTGTGGACAATTACCCTGTCGTAGTCCATCGGAAGATTGCACAGCTCATCGAATTCCGACCCAACCCGATTCCCCGTAAAGGGCTCATAACCCAGCCTCCAACGGGGACCTTGCACCATCGGAGACCAGGTTAGTTTCACACCCGCATTACGAAGCCCTGCAATATAGCGCCGCGCCGCTTCTCCGTACCCGGAACGTTCATGGAAGGACACATATTTGATGGCCAAGTCTTTATTCGCTATAAACATAGCCGTTGCAGCACCTGCCGGCGCTCCGGGGGGTGAATGTGGGTGAAAGGAAATCGCTTTCTCTCAAGACTTTTCAGTAGCAGTTGCCCCGGATGTTGTCAAAAACATTTTCCAGCGAATCTCTGGCGAATAAGAGCGAAAATACGTCATTGCACGTCACTGTGAGACGGATAAGTAAAGAGACCAAACAATGATCACCGAAACCAAAACCGCCTTCATGGCCTTCCCGCTCGGCCGACTAAATTAAGAGGCCCTTGAAATTAGAAATCAATTAGGGATAGATTAAGGATTAAGCCCTTGAAATTAGAAACAGCGTCCGGATACAAGGCGGCGGCCGGCAGACGGATGAAGGGAGTATCAAATGAGCAAGGCTATAGCTTTGGACACATTGATACCCGATGATGGCGAATATGAAAGGTTCCTCGCAGCCATTCGCAATCGGTTTCAAGATACGATCGACACGAACGGACCATTGCTTTTCACCACGGACGCCAAAGACCTGTTTGATATCTTTCTTAATGAATTTCCCGCAGGCGCAATCCGCCAGAATTTTACCTGCCAAGCGTGCAGGCGGTTCACCGATCTGTATGGTGGACTCGTCAGCATCTGCGATGACGGACTTCCGATTTCTGCTGTGTGGCCTGCTGAAGAGGCCACGCCGTTGTCCTTCATGGCTCCTGTATCCGCTGTTCGCAAGGCAATCTCCAAAGCCGGGGTGACGGGCGTTTTCCTGTCGTCAAATACCGTGTGGGGCATTCCTGCGACCGGGCCGTGGCATCACATGGCTGTTACGCCGCCAAACGGTCTTGTCTTCGACAAAGCATTCCAAACTCCATTTCAAAAGATGGCCGAGCGTAAGGAAGAATTTAGCATGCTCAAAGCCGGCCTGAGAGAGTTTCCGCTTTCCGCAGTTGAACAGGCGTTGAAAGTGCTCCAGTTGGACGCGCTCTACCGCTCGGAAAAATGCCTTGGCGTGGCCGAATGGTTGGCCGCTTTGCATAAGAAGCTGGCCGAGATTAGAAACGAGCAACTCCAGGATAACCTCGTGTGGCGTGCCGTAGCTTCAGCCCCTCCCGGCTTTTGCCATGTCCGAAGCACCATGATCGGGACGTTGCTTGACGATATCATTTCCGGCATGGATTTTGACGATATCAGTTCCCGGTTCGCTGCGAAAATGCACCCGCTCCAATACCAGAGGCCGCAAGCGCCTCCATCGGCCGAAAATATTGCGCAGGCGGAAAAACTGATCGAAGAAATGAAGGCGGCTGGTTCGCTGGCCAGGAGATTCGCACAGGTAGACGAAATCCAGGCGATTTGGCGACCGTCAACAATCATGAAGACTGACAAGCCGCAGGCCGGAGGCATTTTCTCACACCTGAAACCCAAGAAGGCCGCGCCGGAAATTAGAAATCTCGATGTCCCGGCAATCACTATGACGTGGGATAAATTCCAGAGAACTGTGCTGCCGGATGCGGCCAGGATCGAATTCATGGTCCCGCAGGAACGGATGAGTTATTCGGCCATTTTAACGGCGGTCAACGAGGATGCGCCGCCCATCCTTCAGTGGGATAACGAAGAGCAGCGTAATCCCTTCTCGTGGTATGTCTACGTAGGTATGTCAATGCCGACCGACTGGAACCTCATTCCAGGGCCGGTGGACTTAACGGCTATCTGTCTTCAACCCTCCATGTGGTTTTCCCCTGAGAAGGCCAGGCATCAGGGTCAGAGCGTCATTCTGATTCTGAATGGTGCAGTAGACCAAAGAGAATCAGGGAACGCTATTTTCCCGGAAACGCTCAAGGCCGATTTCCACGGGATTCGCTCCACTATCGAGGCATATTCTCGGAGCGCCAAGATCGAGGGAAGAGAAGAGGCTTCTGCGTGTGGCTTGAGATTGGGAAAGGAACAGAAAACCTGGCAGTCGGTCAGGCTGATCGTCGCGGACGGAAACGGTAACCGCACCGGCTATGATCTTGATAGATGGGATTAACAACGGGCACTTACCTGAACCATGGCGTTTTTTGAACTCCATGAGATCGGTGCGAAGGCGCCCAGGCAAACAATCAGCGGCCTATTCGCCAATCGGGTATTCGGTGTTGAAGTCTTGTCCATGATCCCCGGCCTGAGCCTCAATCTGCGCAATCCACCAACTGACGCGATCCTCGCCGTAAGCTTTCTTCCACGCCTGCAGGATCATATCCAGGGGGATGTCGGGGTAGCTCC
>JBELAB010000363.1:0-3654 GCA_049509275.1 Syntrophobacteraceae bacterium
CAGCCATGGAACCGCAATGAGCCGGCGGACGGTTTCGTACGGGTCGAAAACTGGATTCAACTGAAAGGTTGGGTATTGCCCTCCGGCATAAATTTGGAGTAAAGTATTTTTCAATTGGGGGGAGACCAATTTTCCGAAGTCTTGAATCAACTGCCCTTACCACACATCATATGGATTTTATTGCCTTTTTCGCCATTTTAAGGTTCGATGGGCAAATGTTATGTCCTTAGCCAAAGGCAATCGTTCACCAAGTGTGTCATCTGAGGAGGGAGGGCAACGGCCCCTGGCTAAAAAATGCGCTAATGATACGAGTGAGAAGGTGCCGCCGACCGTACAGGTAAAAGCCGACCGCAACGGTTTAACGCTGGTCCCGGACCCGGGCGCCTCCCTGGATCAGATCGTGGCCTTCATGGATGAGCGGCTGGAGCAGTCACGTGATTTTTTCCAACAAACGGAGATGGTTCTGGATCTTAGGACCAGGCCGATGCGCACCGACGAGATCTCCGTACTCTATGAGAAGCTGTACGAAAAATCCAAAGTTAAGGTGGTGGAGGTGCGGCTTAGCGATGAACTTTCATTCTCAATGGCGGGAGAAGGGCGAAAATCCCGCTTAGGCTCGAAAGACACCTGGCCCGGGCCCCCCGAAAACTGTGCTCCCCTCATTGTCCGCAATACATGCCGGTCGGGCGTGCGGATCGTCTCTCCATCGGACTGTGTCGTCCTGGGAGACGTGAATCCGGGCGCGGAAATTATTGCCGAGGGCGACGTCGTCGTTTTCGGCGCTTTGCGGGGGCTCGCCCATGCCGGGGCCGGAGGCGAGAGGGCCGCGCGGATTTGGGCGTTAAGCATCGAGCCACATCAGATCAGGATCGCCGACCTGGTGGCGGTTCCCCCACAGGGGGGGGTAAAGCCTGTGCCGGCAAGGTACGAGGTGGCTGAGATTCAAAACGGCGTTATCCAGGTTGTCTGTCTGTGAGAACGCAATGGTTGAGGTCGCACAGAGGGCTGCTGCACGGAAACCGGTTTTCGACTAAATTATAGGTGAGATATGGCTGGCAAAACAATTGTGGTTACTTCTGGCAAGGGGGGGGTCGGCAAGACCACCACCGTAGCCAACCTGGGGACATCACTGGCCAAGAAGAATTACAGTGTCGTGATGGTCGACACGGACATAGGCTTGCGAAATCTCGATGTCGTGATGGGGCTGGAAAACCGGATCGTCTACAACCTGGTCGACATCATCGAAGGTAATTGCCGTAAAGAACAGGCAATGATCCGGGACAGAAAGCTCCCAAACCTTTTCATGATTCCGGCGGCCCAAACCAGGGAAAAAAGTTCGATAAGCCCGGAGCAGATGAAAGAACTGTGCTCAACCCTGGCCGCCGAATATGACTACGTCCTGATCGACTGCCCTGCGGGGATAGAGCAGGGGTTCAAAAACGCAATCGCCGGCGCCGATACCGCGCTGGTTGTAACTACGCCCGAAGTCTCCGCCATCCGGGACGCCGACCGGGTGATCGGGCTTCTCGAAGCCGCGATGCTCAAACACATCAGCCTCATTATCAACAGGCTTAACGCGAAAATGGTCAAGAAGGGCGATATGATGTCTACCCAGGACATCATTTCCCTGCTTTCCGTTCCACTTTTGGGGGTTGTCCCGGAAAGTGACGAAGTGGTGGTGTCGACCAATCGCGGAATCCCGCTTGTTAACGACAGGAGCAGCAAGGCCGGGGCCGCTTTCATACGCATGGCCGCTCGCCTCAACGGTGAAAACATTCCACTGGATGGAGATGGGTCCCACGGATTTATGGGCCGCGTGAAACAGCTTCTCTGGAATTGAAAGGAGACGGGCCAATGCTGGGTATGTTGCGGCGCTTTTTGGGAAACGGACCGAGCGGGCAGATCGCCCACAAAAGGATGCAGTTCGTTCTGATGCACGATAGGGTGGATATCACGCCCGACATGATGGAAGCGGTTAAAAACGATATAATTAAAGTGCTTTCGAGATACATGGAAATAGACAACAGGTCCATCAAGGTCAATTTGGAGCAGGGCAAGGACTTCATGGCCCTGATATCCAACGTGCAGGTAAAGCGCGTTTACAGGCACGCATCGTCGATCTGATTTTCATGGTTCAGGACGCCCCGCTGGTCATGAGAGAATGTGCGGTGAACGCCCTCTACTGCTCCTCCAACGCTTCCTTAAGCTTTTGGAGGGCGGTCTCAAGCTCCGGAAAAAGTTCCACTGATACGGTCAGCCCCTTCTTGGACGGGTGAAACTCTCCGTCATCGCCTTTGTAATAGATGCGCATGTCCACATACTGCTTTCCCTTGAAATACGTTACCGACGATCTGATTTCCTCCAGGGGATTCTTGGGGAAAGAGTGTACGATCTGAGGTTCTCTTGCCATTTTCGCTAATCCTTGACTCAGGTGAATTCTATTACGGGGACCGGAAAACGAACCGGCGAAAAACCGCTCCCCACGCTCAGATGTTCCGCCCTTCCTCAGGTTTGCGTTATGCGGCTTACGCCCCAAAGCTTCCTACTCGCAACCCGGTCCGGTTTACAAGAGATAATTTAAACATCATAAAAAAAATGCAACAGGTCCGCGGCGAAGTAACCAGTCACCGCAGAGGCGCGGAGACCGCAGAGAAAAGCTTTGTTAGACAGGATTTACAGGATTAACAGGAATGGCTATCAGGGAATTTAGGGATGGATTTAATTCCTCAATTCTTCAATCCCTTAATTTTCTCTGCGTTCTCTGCGCCTCTGCGGTAAGATATATTTTTCGCTTGCCCATGGGTTCGTGCACAATTACTATACACACTAAAAGGCAGGCTGTTTTCTGTATATTAGGATGTAATGATACGTATAATCGCGAAGGAGTTCGACCATGCCGGCAACCCGGGAAAACCGCGAAAATCGAATAGCGCGGGTGAATTTAAGCATCAGGCAGGCGGTGTGGAAAGAGTTTGAAAGTCTGGTCCCCGGGCGGCAGAAAAGTGCGACCGTTACGGAGCTGCTCGAACGTGAAATTGAAAGGATCAAAGAGGCGAAATGGCGCGAGGAATTGGCTCTGAGCTTCCAGGATATGGCAAAGGATGAAGAGTATTGGAAGGAAGCCGATGAATGGGACGCACTCGACGTGGAGGTATGGCCGGAATGAAACAGGGGGACGTGTACCTGGTGGATTTGGATCCGCAGCACCGCACCGAGACGGGCAAGCTCAGACCGGCATTGATCATTTCGATCGATGAGATGAACGACCATGCGCCCAGGGTCATTATTGCACCGATTACTTCAAATGTAAGCAGAGTGTACGGAAGTGAAATGCTGCTCCCGATAATCGGCGGACTTAATAAAGTGTCAAAGGTTATGCTCAACCAGCTCCGGAGCATAGACAAGGGAAGGCTCAAAGAGCGGTTGGGACAGGTTGACCGGCCTGCACTGCGATCCGCATGCGATCTTGCCATAAAGCTAATCACACCGCCCAAAGAGTAAACGATCCGGAAGCGATAATAACCCTAAAGAGCGCGGGGAGCCGTGCTCCCCGCGCTGTTCGTGGTGGATCAGGCGGCTGGTTTTGCGGCAAGGACCGCGCCTTTGGCCTGCCCATGTTCGGCGATATATTTTTCTTTTACGCTCAGCAGCATC
>JBELAB010000364.1:0-3644 GCA_049509275.1 Syntrophobacteraceae bacterium
CCCGCGTCCATTCTTTGGACTCGGCGATGATCGCCGGCGAAACAGAATAGACCGAGTGGGGGACCGGGATCAATGTTGTGTCTCCTTTTTTCGCGGCTTCGCAGCTTCGCGTGAGAAACTCCCTCGGGATGGCCGCCGCAATCGAGTCGAGATTGAATCCCAGCAACTCGAGGAAAACCTGCCGATCGAGGCTGGCGGCGGCAGGGCCGCAGGCGGCGAAGGCGCCGCAGCCAGATTCGGCGCTGCCTTCTGCGGCGCCTACAGGACCACGACCAACGCCTGCCCAGCCGTTCATCGTGTCTGCGAAAAGCCCCGTCCCGCTGTTTAAAAGCTCCGCTTCGCCGCTCCGCAGGCCCTCATCGACGGATTGCGATCCCATCCCGGCCCGAAGCGCGAACAGCAGCTCGATCCATTCGCGGAAGCAGGACTGCGGGAAGGGTATTTTGCCTCTAAGGGCCGAGAGTTCCAGATGCGTATGGGCGTTAACCAGGGCCGGAAAAAGAGCGGCCCGGCCGTGATCGGTCAACAGGGCGCCCGCAGGCGAGTCCCTTCGCACAGCGGCAAACGGTCCCGCCGCGATAACCCGTCCCTTGTGGGTCAATACAGCGCCATTGCGCAAGGGCGCAGCCGAAACCGGCACGACCCATTCGGCCCGGTGGATCTCAGGAGGCTCGGGGCTTGGCGAAAGCTCGTTCATAGCAACTCGTAAGCCATCGTGCGCCGCCTCGGCTGGAAACCGGCGGATTGGATTATCCTGTGGATCTCTTCGGCCGAAAGGCGAAAATGGACCCCTGCCGCAGCGACCACGTTCTCTTCGATCATTGTGGACCCAAAGTCGTTGGCGCCGAAAAACAGGGCCAACTGAGCGACTTTCGGACCCATTGTCACCCAGGAGACCTGAATGTTGTCAAAGTTGTCGAGAACAAGCCTGGAGATTGCAAGGAGCCGCAGATATGAGACGGCAGTTTCAGGTTCCCGGGGGATTGCAGTGTTTTGGGGCTGGAAGGCCCACGGAATGAAAGCGGTAAAACCTGCGGTGCGATCTTGAAGATCACGCAGGGCGAAAAGATGCAGGAGCCTGTCCTGCGGCGCTTCTTCGTGGCCGAACATCATAGTGGCGGTTGTGCGAAGGCCCTGAGAGTGCGCCTCCTCCATGACGGCCAGCCATTCGGCCGATGAACATTTGCGCGGAGACACCCGCCGCCTCACCGAGTCGACCAGAATTTCGGCGCCCCCACCAGGGATCGAGTCCAGTCCGGCAAATCTCAGCCTCGAGATCACCTCGCCGGCGCCGATCCCCTCCAGCCGGCTGAAAAACACGATTTCCGGGGGCGAGAAGGCATGTATGTGAATTGGATACTTTGACTTTATGAAGCTGAGCATCTCTTCGTAAAAAGAGAGCGGCAGATCGGGATGGAGCCCGCCCTGCAACAGCACCTGCGTCCCGCCCAACCTTAGTGTTTCCTCGATTTTTTCCGAAAGTTCCTTCCGGCTCAGGACAAAGGATTCACTATGGCCTGGAGGCCGGAAAAACGCGCAGAAACGGCACCCGCACACACAGACATTCGAGTAGTTGACGTTACGGTCAACAACGTAGGTAACAACGGGCCGGGAATGCTTTTCCAGAGGCAGAGAATGCTTTTCCAGAGACCGGGAATGCTTTTCCAGAGGCAGAGAATGCTTTTCCAGAGGCAGAAAATGCTTTTGCATGCGCACGTCATGAGCCATCCTGCCCAGCGTATAAAAATCGCCGCTCCGGTAAAGGTCCCAAGCCTGATATAGATTTAACCTGTTGTTTTTAATCATTATTTAACCATACAATGTCCGGACTCGATGACAGTCGCCCTTCGGAAGCCGGGGTTCTGAAAACTTTGCGGAACAGGCTGTCCCGTTCCACCGGCTCTAACCCCGCATCCCGGATGGTCCTCTCTATCTCCCGGCGGGTCATTCCCTGCTGAGACTCGGCCCCCGCCATGTGCCCGATCTTCTCCTCGACCACCGTTCCGTCGAAATCGTTCGCGCCATAGTAGAGGGCGGCCTGGGCGAGCTTAACCGTAAGCATCACCCAATAGGCTTTGATGTGCGCAATGTTGTCGAGCATCAGCCTGCTCACGGCGATCGTTTTCAGGTCGTCGACCCCGGTCGTCGGCGGCAGATGGCTAAGACCGGTATTGGCAGGCTGAAACGTAAGAGGGATAAAGCAGACGAAGCCGCCCGTCCGGTCCTGAAGCTCGCGAAGCGCCACCATGTGATCGAGGCGCTCCCTCACGGTCTCGATATGCCCGTAGAGCATCGTAGCGTTGGTCCTTATTCCTGTTTCATGAGCCTGGCGCATAACATCGAGCCAGCCATTCCCGTCCAGTTTCTCAGGGCAAAGGCGCTCTCTTACGCGCGCACTGAACACCTCGGCCCCTCCGCCCGGAAGCATCTGAACGCCGGCCGATTTCAAACGGGCAAGAACATCTTTGACGGATGTCCCCTCATTTTTTGCAAAATGGGCGACTTCAATCGCTGTAAACGCTTTGATAAAGACATCGGGCTTTGTGACGCGTATCTTCCGGACAAGGTCCTCAAAAAAAGAAAGAGCAAGGCCGGGATGGCAGCCTCCCACGATGTGTATCTCGGTCAGACCGTCCCCGTTCGCACAGATTTTATCGAGGATTTCATCCTCGGAGAGTTCGAATGAAAGCGGGTCGCCTTTTTTTCTGCTGAAGGCGCAGAAGCGGCAGCCGTTTACACAAATGTTCGAGTAGTTGATATGGCGGTTTACGACGTAATACGCCGTATTTCCGTGAAGCCTTGTCCTGACCTGATGGGCGAGCGAACCGATGGCGTTCATGTCCGGGCAGGCAAAAAGTCTCTCACCGTCTGAGATCGTGAGCCTCTTCCCCTCCGTTACTTTGCGAGAGATGTTTTCCAGGCCGAGTTTTTTAAAATTCCGTGGTTCGAACATAGTTTTGTCCCGCCGAATCACCCGGACCGGCGCTCCATTCTACGCCCATCCCTATCCGAAGCAGCTTTATGAACTGATCCACCTTGCGCTCCAACTCGTCTAAGGACGCCTCGTATATGCCGGCCCCCGCATCGAGAAAGGGAACGCAGTAAGCCTGGAGAAACCGGTCCATCAGCGCGTCCAGCATGAAAACGGCCATTTCCATGTCCGTGTCGGCCCTGATGTCCCCTCTCGCGATCCCGGCCTCCACTACGGGACGCAGGTACTCCGCCGAAAACAGGTGTACCTGCTGCAAAAACTCCGTCCGAAGAGGAAAGTCTTCCTGGAAAATCATCTTGAGGTAGATTCGATAGACCCTGGGGTGGCGCTCGATGAAGCGGATTCCCGCCAGCATGCTCTCTTTTATCCGCTCGAAAAAATCCGCACTGGAAGTCTCTCTTTTCACCTGTCGCAGCGATTGCCTTACAAGCTCCACCGCGTAGTTGAAAATAACGTGGAAAAGGCCTTCCTTGCTGCCGAAATATTGGAAAAGAGACCCCTTGGCTATGCCGATCCGTTCCACCATGCGATTAACGCTCGCCTGCCGGAACCCGTGGCGTGAGAACTCATCCACGGCCACATCCAGGATTTTGCTCTTTTTGACTTCATCGAGCCTGTTGAAGGTATCACGCGCTAACATCCAGCCCTCGCA
>JBELAB010000365.1:0-3633 GCA_049509275.1 Syntrophobacteraceae bacterium
ATGCGATACACCAAAGCTTATAAAGACCCCTTTACAGTCGCCAGAGGAAAACTTTGCACGGCTGAAGGCGGAAAGACCGGCGATTGGAGGTCCTCGCGCCCTGAAATAGACGGCTCGAAATGCATTCCATCCAAAACAGGAAAGAAATCCTGTTTTCTTTGCTGGATGTATTGCCCCGAGGGAATCGTCACGAAGTCCATCCCTGTGAAAATCGACTATGATTACTGCAAGGGATGCGGCATTTGCGCCGAAGAATGCCCTGCCAAGGCGATCCGGATGGTCGGCGAGGACACGGACCAATAGATAGTGCGGCGTTCCTAAAACGAAAGTGGATTAGACCGCTCGCCGGGTCTCACTGCCCCGTCTTCTGGAACGCAAAAACCGTCCGGTCAAAGTATTCATCCATATTTTCCGCGACCAGATCGCACGTGGTGAATCCGCCGGCCTCGAATACGGCGCTCAATTCATTCTTCGACAGAGCGCCGCTCATGCACCACGCCCATGCGTCCGGCTCCGAGGCAAAGTAGTCCGGAAGGATTCCCCTCCGGCAAAGATCGGCCCCCGCCACGATCCCACCCGGCTTCAGCACGCGGAAAAGCTCGACGATCAGTTCGCCTTTCTCCGGGAAGAGATTTAACACTCCATTTAAAATGATCCACTCAAAGGAACTCGGCCTAAACGGAAGGCTGCCTCCATCGGCGCACACGAATTCAAACTCAAGACCGGGGAACGACCGTCCTGCCAGGGCGTAGGCCTTTATCAGAGCCGGGATCGCCGAATCCAGGTTCACTACCCTGAATTCGGCGCCGGCAGAGAGCTTCAGGATAATTGAATCGATCCCGGCCCCGCAGCCGAGGTTAAGGACCCTGTCGCCCTGTTTTGGATGCAGATAGTGGAGCACGTTCCCGCAGGGCAGGAAATCTTCCCATATCTCATCGGGAAGGCAATCAATAAGGCCGGCGGGATAACCGAGTTCCACGGCCAGGGGTTTGCCGCCCAACCCGCGCCCCATGACACGCTTTTTCCCCCGGTACAGTTGCTCATAATATTTTCGGATATGTTTCTTCAATTGTGCGCCCGGTCGTGAAGACAATCATTTAAACCTGGATAATGCAAGAGAGACTGAAAAATTTATGCTGCATTCCACCCAACCATTGATATTATAGCGCAAATTGTTCAAAGGAAGGCAAAGCCGCATGTCAGTGGTTGGTGAAAAGCAAATTGAATCAAATTCAGAATAGAGGTTTGGCATGATCAAAAAAATAGCCGTAGTGGGTTCGGGAACGATGGGGCATGGTATTGCCGAGTCTTTTGCCATGTATGGCTATGATGTAAATCTATACGACATAGATGATACCAGGCTGAATGCAGCGATAGAAGAAATCAGGGAAGAACTCGAGCTGTTGTCCGAGGAAGAATTCATTGAGCCCCATGTAATAGAGGCAGCCCTTCAGAGAATCAAAACATTCACGGATCTGAAAAAGTCGGTAGCAGACCGCGATTATGTGATAGAGGCAGTCCCTGAGGACCTGCAACTCAAACAGCGCTTATTGCAGGAACTGGACGGATACTCCCCGCAGCATGCCATTCTGGCCAGTAATACGTCCAGTCTGAAGTTAAACGATATGATGGTTCGCCTGAGTGATGAGCGCAAACAGCGGGTGATGGTAAACCACTGGTATAACCCGGCCCACCTCATGCCCATCGTGGAACTGTCCTTTTTCGGCAATATGCCTGAATCGATCTACGAGGAGGTCGAACAACTTTATGCCGGGATCAGGAAGCAAACGGTCAAGGTCCTCAAAGACGTCCCCGGTCTTGTGGCAAACCGGATTCAGCAGGGTGTCGCCAGGGAGGCTTTCTCGATCATCGAACAGGGTATCGCGGCGCCCGAAGACGTGGACAAGGCCCTTAAGTTCGGGCCGGCCTTCAGGTACGCCACAACCGGACAACTGGAGGTGGCCGACTTCGGCGGGTTGGACATCTGGTGTATCGTTGGCGATAACCTGCTGAAGGTAATGGATAATTCCCAGTCTGCCAATAACCTTTTGAGGCAGAAGGTAAAGGAAGGGAAACTGGGCCTCAAGACAGGAGAGGGATTTTACAAGTATCCGAAGGAAGAGGTCCCGAAAATCAGGAAGAAGTTTATGAAAAAGCTCATAAACCAGTTAAAGGCATCGGCCCGCTATGTTTGACCGTCGAAGTGAACGGATAAGTGCACCGCCAAACAGAAGTGAGGTATGAAAAAATGATCAACAGAATTCTCATGTTTTTCGTAAACCTGATGCAAAAGTACCTTCCCGACCCTTTTGCAATTGCCTGGATCATATCGCTGGTAGTCGTTGCCATGGCGATGGGCATAACCCACAAAGGCCCCGTGGAGATAGTCAGTTACTGGGGGCAGGGATTTTGGGACATACTGGCCTTTTCCATGCAGATGACGCTTATAGTCGTTACGGGCTATGCTCTGGCCTCGGCCCGGATCGTGCACAAGTTTCTGCAGAATATCGCCCGCATACCTCGTACTCCCTGGCAGACCGTCCTTTTCATTGGTTTTGTATCAATGGCTCTCTATTACGTGAATTGGGGGCTGGGCTTGATCGCAGGCGGCCTGCTCGCTCGAGAATCCGCCAAACTGCATCCGGATGTGGATTTTCGCCTTATGGTCGCGGCAGCTTATTCCGGAGTCATCATTGTGCATGGCGGCCTTTCAGCATCTGTTCCCCTGCTTATAAACACCAAAGGGCATTTCCTGGAAAAGGATATGGGGCTCGTTCCCCTCTCCCAAACCATCTTTAATACTCAGGCGCTGTTTATCACCATTACCCTCGCTATCGTAATTCCCTTTGTGCTCCTGCTGATGATTCCGAAAAAGGAAGATACCGTTTTGGCCGATCCTGCGCTCTTCGAGGAAGAACAGGTTGCGGTCGCTGAGGGCCCTGTCGAAAAGCAATTGGCAGACCGCATTGAGTCCAGCAAAATCCTGAACTACTCACTGGGATTGATGGGCCTTATATATATTATTTATTATTTCGGGAAAAATGGGTTTAATCTCAACTTGAATATAATCATATTCACGTTCCTGATCCTTGGGATATTTGCCCATGGTACGCTCATGAACTACTCAAACGCTGTAACCAAGGGAAGCAGCACTGCCGCCGGGATTATTCTACAATTTCCCTTTTATGCCGGCATAATGGGGATCATGAAAGGAAGCGGCCTGGTCTTCGTGATATCCGGCTGGCTTTTGGCGATGTCCTCTTACAAGACTTTCGAACTGTGTTGTTACTTCTCTTCTCTCATTATCAGTGTTTTTATTCCTTCAGCCGGGGGGCACTGGGTTGTGCAGGCGCCGTTCATGCTGCCCGCTGCCGCGCAGTTGGGTGTCGAGCACTGGAAAGTTGCCATGGGTGTTGCATGGGGCGAGAGTATCTGGAATATTGTCTGCCCCTTCTGGACATTGCCCCTGTTGGCAATAGCCAAGATAAGCATTCGTGATTTAATAGGTTTTACCGTCCTGTTATTCATTATCGGCAACATCGTCGCCATAGCGGGTATCGTGCTGTTTCAATAGCGGGCATGGCGCAGAAGGAATCCCGTGCGCGCCCGACGCGCACGACTTCCGCCTGAAGG
>JBELAB010000366.1:0-3629 GCA_049509275.1 Syntrophobacteraceae bacterium
AACCGGTGGGGGAAGACAAATGAGCACTGGAAGTTATACCGGCAAAGAAGCGGCATACATTAAAAGGGAGCTGCTCAGGGCTTATCTGGAGCCGCTCTTCATGGTTGTCGGCCAGCGTGAGCTAAGGATCGGTTACATAGACTGCTCTGCCGGACCCCGGCAAAAGGGCGGCCAGGACCCCGCCGACACTTCCGTCGCGGTTTCTCTGGGCGTCATGGAAAAGTGCCATAACGATTTATTGGGAAAATTCCGGAGAAACGTCCAATTTCGCGGATTATTCATTGAAAGGAATAAGGAAGCTTTCGGCAGCCTTGAGAGTTTCCTGAAATCCGAATCCTGGGATGGTGTCGATGCCCAATGCCTAAAGGGTGATTTCTGCGATCTGGGAAACGACATACTGTCGTGGTGCGGCAATCGGGATTTTTGTTTTTTCTTCATTGACGCGAAGGAATGGAGGCATATAGCGATTCCGACCCTTGAGCCCCTTCTTTGCAGGCCCTCTTCGGAGTTTCTCATCAATTTCATGTTTGATTCCATTGTTCGCGCCCATGGTCAAACGGGCTTCGAAGAGCAAATGAAGGCAATTTTCGGCGAGGCGCCGGATACCTCACATATCGGTCCGGAAGAAAGAGAAAGATTTTTGTTCAACCTGTACCGCCGGCAACTGAAGGCTTCCGCGCCAATAATCGGAGAGGCAATTCCGCGCTGTGCGCATATGAGGGTCCTGCATCCCACAAAAAACCGCACAGTGTACGACCTTGTCTATTTGACATGGGACCCGCTGGGTTTGGTGACTTTTATGGAGGCCTCCGAACAACTGGAATTGGAACAGAAGAAGGTGAGGGCCTTGGCCGTGCAATCGAAAAAGGTCAAGCGCAGCCGTCAGCTCGAGATTTTTTCGGCTGACAAGTTCGTTGGGGATGAGCCGGCAGTTGATTTGACAAAAATAAAAGAATACTGGCTGGCAAAACTCTCACGTACACGTGCTCCAAAAAGGTTCGGGGTTAGCGAATTTGCAGATATGCTGGAAGAGACCGGATGGTTCATGGAGGATTTTCAAAAGGCGTTTCAAGAGCTGGAACGCGAAGGAAAGGTGAAAAACCTTGCCTCTACCGGAATGCGGACCGGAAATCCCGTTCGCTATTGGGCGAACGGCAATCGGGGCGAGGTTCTTGAGAAGGTGTAAGAGCGCAGGATGCCTGGCGGCGGTTTGCTGATTATAACTCTCCCCCCTTTTCTAACGGTGTGAACTTTGCCGGCCGACTTCGTTGGTACCCTCCCGCCCATGAGGAAGCCCTGAACCAAGCTTTACTGATCGCGCTGTATATCCTGCATTAGCTTCGCGCGCAGGCGCTGCCTCAATCCGGTAAGTTTCATGTGCCGTGGACGCGTTTTGGGCTGTCGTCCAACATAGCAATGAACCGGACGCGCGGTAAGCGGGCGCTTCACTTCGGGCGTGGAAGAGCGGGCGTCTTTTACCTCAACTTTATGCGCGAGAATGATATGAAGATCACCCGAATCATCCTGCCGGTATTTTTTCTCATCCTCTTTTTGGCTGCCACGAGCAGCAGTGATGAGGAGCCAAACAAAAAGTCGTGCAAAGAACATCCGATGCTCTCCGGGCCGTGTTTCAAAGTCAGGGGCCGGATGAGTTTTTATAATGGCAATCCGTGTGTAAGAATATGGCCTCTGGGAACGAAGCGCATGCTTGGAATATCGGAAGGCCGGTTTTATCTCGAAGATTACGTGAATGTACCAGATGAGTTAGTGCGCCAGATAAGTTGGGAGACTGCGATGTTTGCGGATTTTACGGTATGCCCCTTTACCGATGATAAGCCGGGCGAAATGAGGATGATATGTGTCGAATCTGCTGATAGCATCTCAATCAAGAAACGGAAATAGCTTCGTATAACAACAGGGTCAACCAGACGAGCGGGGCAAGTTATGAAGCGCCACAAGGTGCTTCTTGGCCGCGCGCCCAGGCGCTCCATCGGACGGCGCGGGAACGTGCGCCACACTCTCCCGAAAACCCCCCGGCGCGCCCCCGCTGAGCATGTATGTTCGGCTGCAAATCACTATGATCCGGAACGTGGCGCACTTGCATCAGGTCATGTCAAACCTGGTCGGACTTAATGCTACAGCCGGCAGTTGATTCGACAAAAGTAAAAGAGTACCGGTCGGCAAAGCTGTCACATGTGGGACAACTGAAGTTGACAAATATATTACAAAAGCGTAGTCTGCTCATGTTTTAATCGCCCAATCCGGTTTCCAAAGTGAAACAACCCGCAGCTCTGAGGTGCCCTATGGATGCAACTCTGGTATCAGTGGCGCGTCTGGAGGTTTCGTTCATCCTTATCGGTATGGTATTAATAGTAGCATACCAGATGTTGACAGGAAGAATCAATGTTCGCGGTTTGCTCAATGATACAGAGGACGGGAGCTTCAGTGTCAGCCGTGCTCAACTGCTGATATTGACTCTGCTCGGATTAATTCTATTCATTACCAGGGTTGCCGATTCTCAAACCGGCACTCTGCCTGATGTTCCGCAGGAGTTGTTGCTGGCTGTGGGAGCAAGCAACGGCGTTTATCTTTTGGTGAAGGGGAGGCGCTTATTAGCATCTCTCTTTAAAGGTTAATTCTCTTACATTGGGCTACAGGGGGTATTCTCATGGATGTACTTAGAGTTGTGATTGGCTGGGTGCTGACACTATTTATCGGCGGCCTGGGAGTAATCCTGCTGTGGAAGATGGGGAATGGCAAAATCAATCTCGCCAAGTTGATAAGCGAACCGGATGGCGATGCGAGCTTGTCACGATTTCAGTTTCTGATCTTCACTTTCGTTATTTCGATGAGTCTTTTTTTCGTAACAGTCTCTAATTCTCCATGGGCATTCCCTGAAATACCGTCTGGTATATTGGCCTTACTTGGAATGAGCGCCGGCTCTTACATTATCTCTAAAGGAATACAGACCAGCCGTGATACTGCTATGGCGAAACTGAATAAGAAAGATGAGTAATCCGCTGTCAGATCCCGCTGCCGGGTTGCTGTCGGCATCCGATGAGATTACGCGTCTTTAAGTAAGATGAATTCCGGTCTGCCATCAAGGAAATAAGCCCGAAGTTCGTCTTCGGTGGTCTTGTCGGCGGATTTGCCGTAGTGCCCGGCAAGTTACCGGACGGAAAAGGCTTACGTCTTCTGCGTCCGTTCACTCATTCCCCGTGGCTGAAGGACTTCGATGAAACGTCAGAGCCTGTCCCCAAAGGAATACATGACCATTTTCGTTAATGGTAAGCAAAAACGAGTCAAGAGACCTGCCACAATCGATGGAATGGACGTAGATGAGTTCATAAGAAGAAATGCTGATCCAATATGGTTTCAGCAGAATGGGATGTGGGAATATATGGATCAGACAGAAGATGACGATCTTTTGGTCGCCCCGGTGGCATCTCAAAGGCGAGAACTTCAAAAACCATGAAACTTCCAAGGAATCTGGAAGCCATCGTTACCGAGAGCAAACTCACTGGCTATCTTCTATCTGAGACTCATTCAGTGGGAAGGACCAAAGCCAGGTATTTCAGAGCATTGGGCTACAGTGAGAGAAATCTTGTCAGACTTAAAGAGGCCGTTAT
>JBELAB010000367.1:0-3623 GCA_049509275.1 Syntrophobacteraceae bacterium
AGTTTGAAAAAAGCGCGCAGAAAGGCAAGATGCCGGGTACCCGTGCGAGCTATCTGGGCGGATTGGTTCAAGGAACGCTGGACATCGGAGATTTTGCCGACTGCGATTTCGTAATCGAGGCAGTCTTCGAAGAGATGGCGGTCAAGAAAAAGGTCTTTGCCGAAGCTGAGTCCGTCATGAAGGCGGACGCCATTCTTGCCACCAATACCTCATCGCTGAGCGTGACCGAAATGGCCTCGGACCTGAAAAATCCGGAGCGCTTAGTTGGATTCCACTTTTTTAATCCGGTTGCACTTATGCCCCTGATTGAAGTGATAAAGGCTGAGAAAACGGGCGACCTTGCCCTGGCCACCGCCTTCGATCTGGCGAAAAAGCTCAAGAAGACGGGTATTTTGGTGAAGGATTCCCCGGGGTTTTTGGTCAATCGCGTTCTTACGCGCAACCTTTGCGACTGCATCACCATGGTCGACCAGGGCGCAAGCTTCGAACAGGTGGATGACGCCCTGGTTGAATTGGGATTGCCGATGGCGCCGTTCGAGTTGATGGAAATGGTCGGCCTCCCGATCGCCTTTCATGTAAACGAGACCTTGTGCAATGCTTTCGGGTCCGAGCGGTTTCCGTTGAGTCAGAATTTCAAGAGGCTGATCGAAGCCGGGCAGCCGAGAATCTACGCGCAAGGCGGCAAGGGCAGGAAGGTTGATAGCGCGGTGGAACGGCTCTGGGTAAAAGAGCAAAACAGGACCTTCCACGCGGAGGAAATTCGTGAGATTGCGCTGAGCAACCTCGCTCGGGAAACGGACCTCATTTTGAAGGAAAAGGTCGTGGCCGGGCCGAGGGATGTCGATCTCGCCATGATCATGGGAGCGGGTTGGCCCTTTTTCATGGGAGGGCTTACAATGTATCTTGACATGACGGGAGTGGCTCCGAAGACACTCCAGAAGGTATTTTTCGGTTCGTAGCACGCCTTTCGGCCGCACGCGCTTGAGCGTGCGGCCGAAATCCAAGGGCGCGCGGGGCATCTTTAAAGTGAGAAAACTTTCCCCCACCTGGCAGAGCCTGGAGTTATCAGGCGCTCTATGAACGCAATCTGGTATCAGTAGTAGCCTTCATGCGATGCTTTGCCTCTGAACACATAATAGCAAAATGCGGTATAGGTGAGAACCACCGGCAGTATGACGAGGGTTCCGACAAGCAAAAACGACTGTGAGGTAGCCGCTGCCGCTGCCTGGCGGAAGGTCACTGCAAACGGAACCAGCCATGGCCAGAGGCTGATGCCCAGCCCCAGGTAACCCATTAGGAAAACGCCGATGCTGAGGAAAAAGGGACGATTCTCGGCACCCTTGTGCAAATCTCGCCATATAAAGATAAAAAGAGCTACGGTCGCCAGGGGTACCGGCAAAAGGTAGCAAAAATTGGGAAGACTGAACCAGAAATCTCTTACACCCGCGTTCATTATCGGCATGCTGATACTCACGATCCCCATGAATACTCCCACATAGCCAAGGACATAAGAGGCGCATTTTCGCGCCCAGTCCTGGGTGATTCCCTCGGTCTTCATCACCAGCCAGGTGGCTCCCAGCAGTGCGTAGCCGAACAGCAGGGCTACCCCCGTCATGAAACTGTATGCAGTGAGCCAGTCAAAAGGGTGGCCCGCAAAGCTTCGCCCCTCGACCTGCACTCCTTTGACGAAGGCCCCCAGGATCATTCCCTGCATAAAGGCAGCCACTATCGATCCAAAGTGGAAAGCGTAGTCCCAGACAAAGCGGGATTTGACAGCCTTGAAGCGAAACTCGAATGCCACACCGCGAAAGATTAGACCCAAAAGCATCAGGATGACAGGCATGTAGAGCGCCGGCATAAGGATCGCATAAGCAAGCGGAAACGCCGCAAAAAGCCCCCCGCCGCTCAGCACCAGCCATGTCTCGTTGCCGTCCCAGAAGGGCGCGATGGAGTTCATCATGCGGTCCCTGCATTCATCCGATGGAGCAAAGGGAAACAGAATGCCCACCCCCAGGTCGAAGCCATCAAGGAGGACATACAGGAAAAGTGCCGTGACGAGCAGGCCAAACCATATGAGCGGAAGATCCAGGGAGCCCTCGAGGTTAAACATGCTGTCCCTCCTCTTCTGAGACAAGGCCGGTGATCAGAGCAGGCCCTTTGACGCCGTGCGAACCATAAACATCCGCCTCGGTCCCGGGACCTTTTCTGATCAGCTTTATAATGTAATAGCCCCCGGCGCCGAACACGACCGCATAGGTGAGGACAAAAGCGCCAATGGATATGGCGATGGGAATGCCCTGCACCGGAGAGACGGCTTCTTTGGTCCGCATGATACCCTGGATTATATAGGGTTGCCTGCCGATTTCCGTAACAAACCATCCCGCCAGCACGGCGGCAAATCCGGCCGGGGTCATGGCCATGCACCAGTACTGAAACCATTTTGTCTCAAATAACCGCTTCTTGAAATAAAGAACCAGGGCCGTTACACCGGTCAGGATCATCAAAATGCCGATGCCCACCATGACGCGGAAAGACCAGAAAACCCACAGCACAGGAGGGCGTTGGTCTTTAGGCCAGGCCTTTAAGCCCTTGACCTCGCCATTGAGGTCATGGGTAAGAATCAGGCTCGACAGCTTGGGAATTTCGACCGCATATTTAGTGGTTTCCCCCTCTTGGTCAGGCCACCCAAACAGATTCAACGGCGCGCCGCGCCGGGTTTCCCACAGTCCTTCCATAGCGGCCACCTTGGCCGGCTGGTGTATAAGCGTGTTTAGACCGTGCCTGTCGCCGAACAGCAGTTGCATGGGGGCTACGAAAATCGCCATTATCATGGCCATCCCCAACATCACGCGTGCCTCCTTTATATGGCGGCCGCCCCACAGGTAAAATGCCCCGATGCCTCCGGCAACAAAAGCTGTAGTCAGGTAGGCGGCGGTGATCATATGGACGAAGCGGTAGGGAAAAGACGGGCTGAAAATAATCTGCAGCCAGCTTGTGGGATACAGCAGGCCGTTTTCGGCAATCCGGAATCCCTGCGGCGTCTGCATCCAGCTATTGGCAGACAGGATCCAGAATGCGGAAATCAGGGTCCCCACCGCCACAATCACTGTTGCAGCAAAATGCATCCCGCGGCTGACCCGGTTCCAGCCAAACAACATGACCCCAAGAAACGAGGCCTCCAGAAAGAATGCACTTAGCACCTCGTAGCCCAGCAAAGGCCCTAGAATGTTTCCGGCTTTGTCCGAGAAGGCGGACCAGTTCGTCCCGAACTGGAATGACATGACCACGCCCGATACGACACCCATGCCGAACGTGACGGCAAAAATCTTGACCCACATGCGGTATATAACTGCATAGACCGTGTCGCCTGTTTTCAGCCATCGCCATTCGAGCACGGCCAGCCAACTCGCCAGACCAATTGTGAAGGCCGGGAAAAAGATGTGAAAAGAAAGGGTGAATGCGAACTGAATGCGTGAGAGCAGGACCGGGTCGAGGTGTTCAATCATGGCCTGAGTCTCCGGTAAAGTGTGCAAACGACTGGTGCATGGCGCCTTAGCCCGAGCAGCACATTCGGCCGGCCGCGGGGCTGGGCAGGGCTATTTCGGAACGCTGAAAGGCTTGAT
>JBELAB010000368.1:0-3622 GCA_049509275.1 Syntrophobacteraceae bacterium
GAAAACGGCGTGATCGACACTGAAACCGTAAATTCCGCAAATCCTGGCGGCCCGCACGATCCGCAGCGGGTCTTCAGAAAACCTGGCGCGAGGATTTCCGACCGCCCTGATCAGACCGGCTTCCAAGTCCTCGCGGCCGTGATGCGGGTCGATCAGGACACCGTGCGGATATGAAAGCGCAAGCGAATTGATCGTAAAATCGCGCCGCCCAAGGTCTTTCAATATTCCGGCCTCTCCGGGAGGCTCAAAGCTGGTCACTTCTATATCGCGGGTCTTCGTGCGGACCTGAACGGTACCGTGCCGGATTCCCACCGGGATGACCCCCGGGAAAAGCGAGACGATCTGCCCGGTGCTTGCGCTGGTTGCAAGGTCCCAATCTTTTGGTTCGATCTCGAGAAGATAATCCCGCAACGCACCGCCAACGACCCACACGTCAGCTCCTGCCTTGTGGATTTTTTCCATTACCTTGAGAACATCGTCGGGGACAAAGCACAGTCCAACTCTCACCCGCCCCGCTGCGCTCCAGCATCGATCTCCACCAACCACGCTGCGATCCTTCCAGCATTGCGATTTTCGAAAAGGCTTGATCTTTTCGCCATGGCAAATATAATAGCCCAATAGGACTTGGGGCAAGCAACTTTAAGGCTTAATCGAATCCGCGGATTAGCCGATATAATCTGCAAGGCAGGATTTTTGGATGGATACAGAACAGGCATACGGCAAGATGCAAGAAGCAAATCATATAATCGAAGATTTCCCCATCAGGAAATACGTATTCAACATGGTCATTTTTTTCGCGGAGATTGCGATCTGTTTCGCCATTGCCTGCGTTATTCGGGCTTGACTTGTTCGTTTCGGGCGGGTATATCGACAGAAACGTGAGAAAATGCGTTACTTGGAGACCTAGAATGATTACTGCCCTGTCTCTACTTCTGCTACTCGTTCTACTACTTAGTCCGCCACGCCGGACCGGAGAACCTTTCGCCTTTCTCTTCCTATGATGCAAACTGAGACTGACTGATAACTAAAGGCCATGGGTTCTCCCCATGGCTTTTTTGCGTTGTGAAACTTTTTTGATCTTTAACAGCCGGCATGGAAAAAGGGGAACAAGATGAGCAGAAAGATACATATTTTTGACACTACACTCAGGGATGGGGAACAGGTCCCGGGTGCAAAGCTCAATAAGAGACAAAAAATTGAAATCGCCCAGCAGCTTGCAAAGCTCCAAGTTGACGTAATTGAAGGGGGTTTCCCTTGTTCTTCCCCCGGCGACCTCCAGGCGGTCAGGGCAATTTCGCAACAGGTGGAAGGCCCGGTGATCGCGGCTCTTGCCCGCGCGGTGAAAGAGGATATCGATATGGCATGGGAGGCCGTCCGCGAGGCGCAAAGGCCGCGGATTCACGTTTTCCTTGGCTCATCGGATATTCACATCCAGAAGAAACTGCGGAAGGACCGCGAAAGCGCTCTGGAGATGGCTGTGGAGGCGGTCAAATATGCAAGGAGCCTGTGCGATGACATCGAATTCTCCACCGAAGACGGGTCGAGGACGGATTTCGAGTTCCTGTGCCGTATTATCGAGGCGACCATTCAGGCCGGGGCAACCGTGGTCAACGTTCCCGATACTGTCGGATATGCCCTGCCCGAGGAGTTCGGCCAGCTTATCCGCAGAATCCGCGAGACCGTTCCTTCCATTGACCGCGCCCTGCTGAGCGTCCACTGCCACAACGACCTCGGGCTGGCGGTCGCCAACAGTATCGCCGCGATTCACAATGGAGCGGACCAGGTTGAGTGCACTGTCAACGGCATCGGGGAGCGGGCTGGCAACGCGTCCCTCGAGGAAATCGTAATGGTGCTCAAGACAAGGTTTGCAAATTACCGGGCGACTACAAGCATCAATACCGCAGAGATATACCGTACGAGCCGAATGGTGAGCAGGATCATGAACATCCCTGTCCAGCCGAACAAGGCGATAGTTGGAAGCAACGCCTTTTCTCATTCTGCGGGGATTCATCAGGACGGGGTTCTCAAGGACAGGATCACCTACGAGATAATGAAACCCGAGGACCTGGGGATAAAACAGCACACGATAGTGCTCACAGCCCGTTCAGGGCGAGCCGCCCTCAAGCACCGCCTCGGCGAACTCGGTTTCTCCCTCGATCCCGAAGTCTTTGAGCGCGTCTACAATCGTTTCATCGATGTTGCGGACCGGAAAAAAGAAATCGCCACCCAGGATCTTCAATCGATCGTGGAGATCGAGGTTTCCAAGGTGCCCGAAACATATAAAATGCACAGCCTGCAAATCATGAGCGGAAGCAAAATGGTCCCGCTCGCCTCGGTAACTCTTGAGAAGGACGGACAACTCTATACGGATGCTGCGACTGGAAACGGTCCGGTTGACGCTGTTTTCAACGGGATAGAGCGAATCACGGGAGTTTCGGGCAAGCTTCGCGATTATGACTTGAAGGCGGTTACAATGGGCCGGGACGCACTTGGTGAGGCTATGGTAAGGGTGCAGATCGGCGATACGATCTATTCAGGCATAGGGAACAGTCCGGACGTGATAGAGGCCAGTGCCCGCGCCTATCTGAACGCTTATAATCGATACTTTGCAAACGGCGGCGCGGAGACGATCAAAAATTGAGGTGTGGATGCCGGCGTGCGGAGCGTGGAGACCGGCACCCACTGATTGTGGGCCGGGCCGCCCCGGATCAGGTCCGGGGCAGACCTTCGCGAAGCAGAGTATGCTGCCGGATACCCGATACTCCGCGAAACGTGGAGTTTTTATCCGGTATCCGGATGCGGCTCTATGTAAGGTAAATAGCGCTGACGATTATCAAATCGTCCACTTTCTCGAAATAAGCTGCTTTGGGGAGCCATTGCTTGGTGGTTGGATGATACCATTTATACTCAATCCAGCCCTTCCCTTCGGAATTAGCCGCATCCACTATCTCTTTTATGAATTTCTTTCCGTCGGAATCCATCAGGTCAATGAAGTCCTCTCCCACGAACTTCTCGTTTATCCCATGGGCCAGCATGGTTCCCTTTGGGTTGAGCACGTAAATGTACATTTCATCCTGGATAAACATTCCGTCAGGGTTGGTAAATTCGGCAAGAGCGATCCTCTTGCCTGCGGCCTTATAAAATGATTTGGCGTTGTTCACCCAATCCCTTGCATCATTCTTAGTCCTCAAGCTCATTTGAGCCCTCCTTAGGGGTGGAAACCTAAAAAGAAATTGTAAGTGAAGTTAAAAGGCGCCTTGTGGGCATGAAAACTCATAAATTAAAATGCGTACTAACGGGAAAATAGTCAATATCTCTCCGCCCTCGAACCTGGGTCCAAACCGAGGCGCCAGGCTTTTTCAGCATGTGCAGAATATTAATCAGAAGTTAAAGATCCCGACTTCGGCAGCCGGAAGTCAATTTTGGCGCCAATGGCGGCTATGTTTGCCTGGAACAATTCAGTTACCCCTGCATCTAAATCTTATCAAAGCTGCCTTGAACAAATTGCCCAATATGTATTAGAATACGAAGTTGATTAAGGATTTGAGTCCGGTCAGTCGGGAAAAATGAAAACATTCGAAACCGATGCAATCGTTTTGAGCACACGCGACTATGGCGAATC
>JBELAB010000369.1:0-3582 GCA_049509275.1 Syntrophobacteraceae bacterium
GGAAACGGCAAGGAGTATGTGTCAAGACATATGCCGGGCATGTTTACGGTCGCTGGAAGACGAATGGCCGTTGATGTTCGCTATGGGTCATACGGTGCGACTTTTCCAGCCCGGTGTCTTGGATATGAAGCAGGCAAGTTTTTTCTTGACAAAGAATGCGGGCTTCAATACTAATTAAACCGGTTGGCCGGTTTTTGTGGGTCGGCGGGTGTTCCCCTGAATGGAGCCTTGCCACCCTTTCTTGCGCGCGGAAGATTTTTTGGGTGGAACCCGGCCGGCTTCGCCGATTCTGTCCTGTTGGATGTAACAAAGTTGCTGCAAGACACCTGTGCAGGAGATTCCATTATGATGAACAAAGAAACACTGCTGGAAATCCATCACTCGATGGTAAGGGTGAGGCTGGTGGAAGAACGTCTCGTTGATGTGTTTGCCCAGGGGAAAATCCCCGGGTTCATTCATGTGGGTATCGGCCAGGAGGGGGTGGCGGCGGGCGTCTGTTCGTGTTTGACCCCGGAGGATACCATTTTTACCACACATCGGGGGCATGGGCAGGCACTCGCCAAGGGGATCGATTTGAACGGCTTTATGGCGGAGATATACGGACGAAAGGACGGCTGCTGCAAGGGCAAGTCCGGGTCCATGCACATCGCCAGCAAGGAGTACGGCGTTGCAGGGTCGAACGGGATTGTGGGGGCGGGCCTCCCCATCTCTCTTGGGACCGCCTTTGCGTCCATGTACAAGCGAGAGAATAGTGTTACGGTTTGTTTTTTCGGCGACGGCGCATCCAACCAGGGAACTTTTCACGAATCGCTCAATATCGCGGCGTTATGGAATCTTCCGGTTATTTTCTGTTGTGAAAACAACGGATGGGCTCAGTTCACCTCCCAGAAAGTCTACATGAAGCTGCAAGACATCAGTAAGAGGGCCGAAGCTTACGGCATGTACGGTGTGACGGTGGACGGCGATGACGTGCTGCAGGTTCGTGCGGAGGCCGAAAAAGCGATCGACAGGGCGCGGACGGGCTATGGTCCCACACTCCTGGAGTGCAAGACCCACCGCTGGCTCGGCCATTACGTCGGGGACGCGCAAAAATACCGGCCTTCAGTGGAGGTTCAGCAGGCAAGGGAGTTTGACCCTATTGAAAGGTTCGAAAAGTTCCTGCTTGAGTCCGGGCACGTTGACCGGGACTATCTCGACAGTGTACGGGCCAAAATCAAATCAGAGATCGCAGCGGCTATTGCCTATGCGGAGAGCAGCCCGATTTCGGGTGCCGAAGAGCTTTTTACCGACGTATACGCATGATGGTCGAACGGGAGACGTATAATCATGAAAGAAACACGATACATAAAGGCAATCGCAGAAGCCTTGCATGAGGAAATGGCAAGGGATGAGAACGTCTTCGTCATCGGTGAAGATGTGGGAGGGCCCGGCGGAGCGTTCAGCGGTACGAAGGGGTTGCTGGAAACATATGGGGAAATGCGTGTCAGAGACACTCCCATAAGCGAATCCGCCATTATAGGGCTCGCGGTCGGCGCGGCGATCAAGGGCCTCAGGCCCGTGGCCGAAATCATGTTCTCCGATTTTCTAACGTTGTGCATGGATCAGATCGTTAACCAACTGGCCAAAACGCGGTACATGTTCGGGGGTCTTTTCAACGCACCCGTGGTGATTCGAAGCCCCGGCGGAGGCGGCCTCAATGCTGGTCCGCAGCATTCCCAATGCCTCGAGGCATGGTTTGCTCACGTGCCCGGACTAAAGGTGGTCATGCCCGCCACGCCATACGACGTCAAGGGGCTGCTTAAGTCGGCGATTCGAGACGACAATCCCGTCCTCTTCCTGGAAAACAAGGCGCTCTACGCGTTGAAGGGAGAAATCCCCGAAGAAGAGTATCTCGTTCCAATAGGGAAAGCCGACGTAAAGAGACCGGGCAACGATGTGACCGTCGTCGCGGCTTCCCGCATGGTGCATCAATCGCTGGCGGCGGCGGAGACACTGGCGAAAGAGGGTATCGACGTGGAAGTGATCGATCTGAGGACCATCAGTCCGCTGGATAAAGAAGCAATCTTCACCTCCGTGGAAAAAACATCGAGGCTGGTGGTCGCTCACGAGGCGGTGAAGTCATTCGGCATTGGAGCTGAAATTTCCGCCTTGGTCTGCGAGGAGATGATCGACCATCTGGATGCCCCCGTCGTTAGGGTAGGAGCACCTTATGTGCCGGTCCCCTTCAATCTGGAGAGCTTGTATCTGCCTAACGCCGAGGATGTCGTCAAGGCCGTAAAAAAGGTGATGGAGTAGCGGGTCGTAAGCCGCAGGGTGGCACACTACGGGATCATGTATCGTGATAGATGGCGGACAGCTCATCTGGTAAGGCGGCGCTCCATTTTGAAAACTATCTCCCGTAGATGATCTCTAATTTCGAAGGATGGCGTAAATGACATTTCCAGTCTTGATGCCCAAGGTCGGTCTTACCATGACGGAAGGTAAAATCGTTGAGTGGACAAAGGGTGAAGGGGAATGGGTCGAAAAGGGGGAGATCCTTTTTGTTTTTGAAACGGAAAAGGTGACCTTTGAAGTGGAAGCGCAACAATCAGGGTTTCTCGCCAAAATCCTTGCCGGGGTGGACGAGGTGGTTCCCGTGGGAAAAGAAGTGGGGATACTTTCCGAAGAGCGTGGAGAGGTGGTGGAGCTTACCACCGGCAAACCGGGACAGGTCCCTGCCTTGACCGAAACGCAGGGCAAGGAACCAGGAGCGGAAAGACCGGGTAAGATCAGGGCAACCCCAATGGCCAGGAGGCTCGCGAGGGAGCGCGGTCTCGACCTGGAAAGCCTCGCCTCCTCTGCCGCCGGCGGAAGAATCAGGATGAAAGACGTCGAGGCCGCCACTGCTGGGGCCAAAAAAGAGCTGGTTTCACCTCCGGTGGAAGTCGAAAAACCCCAGCCGGTTCCGCCCCGGGCGCCCGACGGCAAACTGGTGAAACTTTCCGGAATGCGAAAGATCATCGCTCAAAAGATGCTGGCGAGCAAGGTGGAGGCGGCCCAGACCTACATGGTCATCTCCGTTGATGCGACGAAGTTGCTGGAATCAGTGGAGAAGCTGAAAGCGGTAACGGAGAAGGTTGCCGGGGTGCGCCTGACCATAACCGATATCCTAATGAAGATCACGGCATCGGCCATCGCTGCTCACCCCGTGATTAACACGCGCTGGTCGCCCGACGGCATTATCTGGTTGGATGCCGTCCATATGGGAATGGCTATGGCGCTCGATGAAGGTCTTATCGTGCCGGTTATCCGAGACATCGCGAAAAAGTCCCTCTCCGAGATCGCCAAAGCGCGGTTTGAACTGGTGGCAAAGGGAAAGGCCGGCAAACTGACGCCGGATGAGATGCGGGGAAGCACATTTACGCTCTCCTCTCTGGGCATGTACGGCGTTGAGGAGTTTACGGCCATTATCAACCAGCCCGAAAGCGCCATTCTTGCCGTGGGCGCAATTCTCGATAAGCCCGTTGTCATCGGAAAAGAGATCGTGATCCGGCCCATCATGAAATTGACATTGAGCTACGATCATCGGGTGATCGACGGAGC
>JBELAB010000037.1:0-14616 GCA_049509275.1 Syntrophobacteraceae bacterium
TATCACCGTTTCGACCGAGCGCACAGACCTGAAAGAATCGGCTGTGGTAATCGACACCTACGCCGCAGCGATTCACGATCAGCTCTAAATCCACTTCTTCGGTGGAAGTGAACGATTCTCGTATACGTGGTGGTTCCGCTCCATGCGTTGATCGTATGTCCACCTTGGCCCCGCTTCACTTGCCAACGTCCAGCGTTAATGGAGTGAATCGGGCTCTAAGTGCCCCACACATTAGCGCAGTAAAGTATTATGCGTAAGCTCAACCGGTATTTTCAGACCAAGTCATTTTTTTTCGAGCAGGGTATTGTATAAGTCTATCATAGGAGTGAGGCAGGATATGGAATCCGGGAAAATCCCTAAAAAGAGTTATTTGATGCCTGCGGTTATCATGATTGCGGCAGTGATTATAGCCATTGTGTTGCGGAGCCGGGCATTAAGCATAATCGTTCTGGCCGCTGGAGCGGCGTTGGCTTTCTGGGCTGCAGGCACTGCTTTTAAAAACGGAATGGAAAAAGAAGTCAAAGCGGCGGCCGAAGCCAAAGCGACAGCCGAAGCGGCCCAGGAAGAACCGCTCAAAAAACTGAAGGCCGAGACAGGCATGGCGGATGAGCTGACGATGCAGTTGCGCTCCATTTTGGATACCGGCGAGCGGCTTGTCCATTATGATGCCGAAAACAGTCCTGTGGTGGCTGAGATTATCAAAGCCTACAGCGGATTTGTGCGGGATTACCTGGAAGGGGCGGCCGATTTTGCAAAAAAATACCGCCGGGCCAAGACCTTCATTAAAACCAAGGACCCTAATTCCCTGTCGCTGGAGGTCCGGACTCTGGAAAAACGCATAGCGGACGGCGAAAAAGGGCTGGATAAAATGCTGACTGAAAAAAAGTCCACCCTTCACCGGCTTGAAGGCATGGTGGGTAATCAACCTGTCATCCGCAACGGCATAGAGACCATCCAGGCTACTCTCGAATCGCTGGATGCTTCCATTGCGGAAGCCGAAGCCGACCCCGGGAGGCAGAAGGAAATCATGGATCAAATTCAGCTCACACTGTCCTCGACGGCAACGGCTATCGAGAAAACCCTGGTGGCTGTGAGCAGCAACGACCAGACAATCAAACAAGGCTGAAGCGACTCGAATCAATGGAGGTTTTGAAGAATGGAAGAGCAAACCCAACCGGCAGAAAGCAAAGCATTGACTCTTGTCCCGCTTTCCATCGGCCAGATGGAAAAGGCCAAAGACATGTCGGTGGACGAAATCAAATCTGTTTTCCGTCAGGATACCGCGACTGACATTGACGCGCGCAAAACCACGGCCCGCATGACCGAGGCCAGCCAGAACTATTTGAAAGTATCCAGGGGCCTGGGAATCGCCATTCACGAACTGCTGGCCGAAAATGACGATCTTCAGAAGAAATGGTCGCAGGTCTTAGCCGCTCTGGCCACGCGCCGGAACGGCGGTGCGGCCGACTTCAAGCAAAAGCTGGCTTCAGCTCATATTCCCTTTTTTAGCGACAGGGCTAAAAAATCGATCGAGCATGAAATTGAAGCAAACATTCTTGAGATCCTGCCCGATCTTTTGCGCCAGCAGTGGGATGTCACCCAGAAGTCGGCTGACCGGATACAGGTCCAGAAAACCTTGCTGGCCGAGTCCAAAGAAGAAGCCGACCAATATTTTCGGCAACTTGGAGATGATATCATTCGATATCGGGAAGAAGCACAAAAGGCCAGGGAAGAATTCGATGTCTGCCGCAAAGAACTGGCTGAGATCGAACAGAAACTCAAGGAAAACGAAGAGCTTGAAAAACTTCTCGAGGAAGCCAAACCTCTTCCTGAAGGAAAATCCGCGCTCGGCTCCGAAGAATACTCGAAACTCATGCAGAGGCGGACCGGGCTCATGTCCACCGATGACCAAAGAGAAATAGCCCTGCAGACGACCACTCAGGAATTCCGGGCCGCCAGGGACGGCTATAAGCTCACTGAAGTGCAGATCGGCGAACTGGCGGTAACATATAAAGCTATAAACGCCATAAGCATTATGCTGGACGCCTTTCTCAAAGTGACTCGGCCGATTCAGCAGCGAGCCATCGTCATCATCAACTCCCAGGCCGGCGGACTCCAGGGCGCCGCACTTCTTGCCGCTCTTAGCCAGACGATGAATGAAACCGTCAAAATGTGCGCCTACGGCATGACGGTTATGACCGAACGCGCCGTGGCGCTCGGCCGGATGGATTTCGTCGATCCAAACATGGTGGAGGAGGTGAAAAAGATCCAGGCGGAAAACGATGGGGTCTGGAACGATTTCACCAAAACACAGTACGACCTGGTAATGGAGAAGGCCCGGCCGCTCCGGCCGCTCTTGGAGCATAAGGAACTGGGCTAAAGCGAGAGGGCCAAGTAACGCATCCTCCGCTATCGCAGAACCAGTCGATATCCATTCTTCCGCCGCATTTTCGTCAAATTAGGCCTCGGCCATTTACCACCGTCCGGACAATTATTACATTGGCATTCGTCGCCGGTTTTTGCCGGGAGGCGGACTATCCCGAGGAGGTCTCGTGCAGCCGATAGCTGAAGGAGCAATGTCACCCTGGGAACCGGGAGTTTTCAGCCTGGTTGTTTACACGATCCTGGTGGCGGCTTTCATAGCTTCACAGCTTTTTCTGGCAGCCTGGGCAGGAGAAAAGAAAAAAAGCGCAGAAAAATCGCGCCCCTACGAATGCGGCATCATCCCGAGCGGGTCTGCTCGTTTCCGCTATCCGGTCCCTTTCTACCTTGTCGCTATCTTCTTTTTGATCTTTGATGTGGAAGGCGCATACCTCTTAACCTGGGCCGTGGTATACCGGGAGGTGGGCCTGGCCGGGTATGTGCAGATGTCGTTTTTCATCATTTTGCTGCTTGTCGGGCTGATCTATATCTGGAAACAGGGAGGACTCGATTGGAGGGAGGCTTACAAAGAAGGGCAGCAGACCGGTTTCTGAGTCTCACGGACATGCTGGTCAACTGGTCGCGCAAATACAGCCTCTGGCCGATGTTCTTTGGGCTTTCCTGCTGTTTTGTCGAGGAAGCGACGGCCTTTACTGCCCGATACGACCTGGCCCGGTTCGGCGCCGAGGTGCTGCGGCCTTCCCCCCGGCAGGCTGACTTGCTTATCGTATCGGGGACCGTGTTCAAAAAAATTGCCCCCGTTGTGCTGCGCCTCTACGAACAGATGCCTGAGCCCAAGTGGGTAATCTCCATGGGTTCGTGCTCGAACTCGGGCGGCATGTACGATGTTTACAGCGTAGTGCAGGGAGTTGACCAGATCATTCCCGTCGATGTGTACGTTCCGGGGTGTCCTCCGCGTCCCGAGGCCCTTCTCGAAGGACTCGTCATTCTGCAGGAAAAGATAGTCTCCACCGAGAAGCCGAGCAGGAAAATATTTCATTTGGAAGGCGGGACCCAGGGGACGGACAGGCCGGTCCTGGAAGGTGGGGTGACCAAGTCCAGGGACCCGCGTGGTCCCGGATATGAGGGCGTATCGATCAGGGGCAGTTCGGTGCTGCCGGGACCGCCGCAGCACTGGGGCAGCAGATCTGACATAATGTGGGCGCCTCCCGCCCGCAGTATCCAGTTGTCGAATGGCGACCAGTCGCTTGCCGCAGAGCTGCGGGAGCGGTTTGGGGACAGAGTGCGCCTTGAACCTCATGCATCGGATATGCTTACCTTCCATGTTGACCGGGAGATTGTAAAGGATGTCCTGCGTTTGCTCAAACACGAATCGAAACCGAAATACAAACGGCTCGATGACCTCACGGCAATCGACGAATCCGCCAGAAGGGATCGAACCTGGAACAAAAGTTTTGCAGGGGCGATTACTGACACAGGGGCCGCCGAGTTCTACTCACAGAAAGTGAAGCAGCCCTATCCCGATTTTACACTGGTCTATCAACTGCTCTCCTTCGATACGGCCGGCCGCGTGAGGATAAAATCCGGATTGAACGGCGCATATCCGGCTGCCGGATCGGTCACCGATATCTGGCCTTCCGCGAACTGGTACGAGCGCGAAGTATTCGACATGTTCGGCATCCGCTTCGACGGTCATCCGAATCTCAGGAGAATCCTGATGCCCCAATGGTGGGAAGGCCATCCGCTAAGGAAAGACTATCCGGGCCGGGCAACGGAGATGGTTCCGTATACCTTTGCCGACGCACGAATGCGCCAGCCTATGGACGCCCGGGAAGTTGCTGTCCTTGACCATAAAGCGCCCTCCGGAAGGCACGAGTTTCTCCTCAATATCGGGCCGCACCACGTGAGCACTCACGGCCTTTTGCGCTGTATTGCCGCGCTTGAGGGAGAAGAGATCAGGGAGCTTGACCTGGAGATCGGCTATCATCACCGGGCGGCTGAAAAACTGGGCGAGCGGCAGAGCTGGCATCAATATATCCCTTACACGGACCGCAATGATTATCTGGGGGGCTGCTGCAACGAGCTTTCATACGTAACCGCGGTCGAGACGCTCGCAGACATCCGGGTCCCGGAGCGGGCGCAGGCGATTCGTGTCATGCTGGCGGAGCTATACCGGCTTAGTAATCATCTCGTCTACTTTGGGACCTTCGCGCAAGATGTGGGGGCAATGACGCCGAATTTTTATACTTTTGCCGAACGGGAGATGATCCTCGACATAATTGAGCTTATCACCGGTGGAAGGCTGCATCCCGAATACTTAAGGATTGGAGGTGTTGCAGCCGATTTGCCCGAGGGCTGGAAGCAAGCCGTCGACGACTTTGCCGCAATATTCCCCCGCCGCCTCCGGGAGTACGAGAAGCTGCTCACGAAAAACCCCATCTTTTTGGCCAGAACAAAAGGGATCGGGCGCATCTCTCTGGAAGAGGCTATGGACTGGGGGGTCAGCGGGCCGAACTTGCGGGCCTGCGGACTTCAGTGGGACCTGCGGAAGAAGTTTCCCTACTCGGGTTATGACAACTATGACTTCGAGGTCCCTACGGCGACTGAGGGCGACTGCTATGCGCGCTACCTGGTGAGGGTCGAGGAAATGCGCCAGAGTATAAGGATTATCGAGCAGGTCGCCGGGAATATGCCTTCCGGCCGCTATGTCACTGAGGACTACCGGTACGCGATACCAAAGCGCAACGAGATGCTCAGGGACATCGAAACCCTTATCCATCATTTTATCAATGTGACAAGGGGCATGAAAATCCCCAGGGGGGAGGCCTATGGGGTCACGGAAGCCCCGCGTGGAGAGCATGGCTATTACGTGGTTAGCGACGGCCTGGGCTATGCGTACCGTATACGCGTACGGGGGCCGGGCTTCGCAAATATACAGACACTGCCGATACTGGCGGCCGGGGAGAGCCTGGCGGACCTCATCTCGATCATCGGGTCCATAGACATTATTTTGCCGGACATCGACAGGTAGTGAATCGTGACTAGCGATTAGTGACTGGTGACTGGAAGAACCGCTTGTCACTATTCACTGCTCGCTGATCACTGTCCCGGAGGGACAAATGTTCATTTGGATTGCGGGATTTATTATCCTGGTCGTAAAGCTCACGATAGTACTGTTTGTCGTGCTCTTTATTGCCGCCTACCTGGTGTGGGTGGAGCGCAAATTCCTTGCCCGGCTTCAGATCCGCTACGGGCCTAACCGGGCGGGGACCTTCGGCCTGCTCCAGCCGGTGGCCGATATAGTCAAGATGATAACCAAAGAGGATACGGTGCCCGATGGGGCAGACAGGGCGTTGTTTCTGATCGCTCCGGCAGTAGTGGCCGCCACTGCATTTTTAATGTTCGCAGTGGTGCCGTTCGGTGGGGAAATAACCTTGTGGGGGCGTAAAATCCCGCTCGTTGTGACCGACTTGAACATCGGCCTTCTTTTCGTTTTCGCCATGTCGTCTCTTGGCGTCTATGGAGTAGCGCTGGGCGGCTGGGCATCGAACTCCAAGTACGGTCTTCTCGGGGGCATACGGGGCGCGGCCCAGATGATCAGCTACGAGCTTCCGCTGGGGCTTTCGCTAATCCCCGTGGTGATGATGGCGCACTCATTCAGTATGGTGGATATAGTCCAGTCGCAGCAAAGATATCCATTTATCCTGTTCCAACCGCTGGCTTTCCTCATTTTCGTCATAAGCTCGATGGCGGAGAGCAAGAGGACTCCGTTCGATCTGCCCGAGGCCGAAAGCGAACTGATAGCGGGATACCACACCGAATACAGCGGCATGCGCTTCGGCCTCTTTTTTCTTGGCGAGTACGTTAATATGATGGTCTTCGGAGGCATTCTGGCAGTCCTGTTCCTGGGCGGCTGGCGCGGGCCGTTTTTGCCTCCGTTCGTCTGGCTCCTTATAAAGATACTTCTGGTTGCCTTATTCATGATCTGGGTGCGGGGCACGCTTCCACGGCTCAGGTACGATCAGCTCATGGTCCTTGGATGGAAGGTCCTGATCCCCCTGGCCCTTATCAATATCCTGATTACGGGCGCGGTAGGGGCAGTTTTTGGTTTTGAGTTTTGAGTTTATAGTTTGGAAAATTCAAAAGTCAAAACTTAAGGGATTGCTAACTTGGAAAAACAAAACTCATAATCAGTTCATGAGGTTGTTAGTGCAAAAACTCAAAACTGAGAACTCAAAACTAAAAACTAACGAGGCCCGGGAAGCTGCAAAAGCGTTGTTTTCGGGTTTAGCGACAACATTTATTCATCTGTTTCGAAGACCGATAACCGAGCAGTATCCTGAATACAAGAGGCCCCTGCCCGTCAGGGCGCGTGGAAGAATAATCCTGACGCGGGACCCGGATGGCGGGGAGCGCTGTGTCTCCTGCTATCTGTGTTCGGCGGTATGCCCCGTAAACTGCATTTCGATGGAGGGCGCGGAAAGGCCCGATGGCCGGCGCTACGCGGCATGGTTTCGAATCAACTTCGCCCGCTGCATCCTCTGCGGGTTCTGCGAAGAGGCCTGCCCGACCTCCGCAATTCAGCTCACTACCGATTACGAATTCTCGAAAAAAGACATTCTGTCTTTTGTTTACGAAAAAGAGGACCTCCTGGTCGATCATCAGGGAAAGGACAAGGACTACAACTTCTACAGGTACGCAGGCGTAGCCACCAACTATGGCGATAAAGGCGAACATATCGGCGAGCGAAAGCCGGTCGATATCAAAAGCAATATGCCTTAAGCAGTGAGCAGTGAACAGAAAAACATTACTGTACACTAGTACGTTGTCAACAAAGTTATGACATGTTGCAAGGAATCGTCACCCCGGCGAAAGCCGGGGTCCAGTGCTTTTAACCAACTGAAAAGACGCTGGGTTCCGGCCTTCGCCGGAATGACGGGCTGAAGGTCCTTACCTATAGGAACTTAGTTGACGCTACGCTAGCCACCGGAGTCTCTCTTTGACGCTTTATGGATTTTTCTTTTATCTGATATCGGCGGTGGTGATCGGGGCCACTGCTATCGCGATCACTCGGCGGAACCTGGTGCATGCGGTGGTTTACCTGATAGTCTCCTATTTTGGGACCGCCATGCTTTTCTACCTTTTCGGGGCCCCTCTTCTGGCTGCCCTGGAGATTATCATTTACGCCGGCGCGATAATGGTGCTGTTCCTGTTTGTGGTCATGATGATCAAGGTGGAGTCGCCCGAAGAGGTCATGTTTCCCCTGAGCCAGTGGCTCCCTGCGGCCATTTTTGGACTGATCTATCTGGCTGCCGCAGTAGTTATGATAGTCAAAACACCGGGTACTGAGGTTTCTTTGCGCATGCTGAGCGCCTCACCGAAACAATTCGCTCTGTATGTTTTCGAGTATCACTGGTTTTCGATAGAGGTCATCTCGATGTTGCTTCTGCTCGCACTGATCGGGGCGCTGTGTCTCGGGATCGGCAAAGGCGCCCGCCTCGCGGGCGCGATCTCGACGTCCCGCGAGGCGGCCGCCGCCGCTGTTGAGGAAGAAATATGATCGTGCCCTTTGGTCATGTTCTGCTGGTTGCCGGGATCGTATTCGCACTGGGGGTGTTTTGCGCCGTGGTCCGGCGGAACCTGATCATGATAGTGCTCGGAATCGAGATTATGCTGAACGCGGTGTCCATTGTTTTTGTCGGGGCCGCGTTGCGCTGGAACGACCTCGATGGCCAGACATTCGTGCTCTTCATCCTGGCGGTGGCCGCAACCGAGGTTTCCGTAGGCCTGGCGATAATCGTTTACGCCTTCAGGCGGACAGGTTCATTCGATCCGAGCAACTTTAACCTTCTGAGGTAGCAAGGAGCGGGAAGCGGGAAGCAGGGAGCAAAAACACTGATGTTTTTCCACTCAGTCCTCAGTCCTCAGTCCTCAGTCCTATTGCTGATTCCGGCGACGATGCTGCCGCTTGCAGCCTTCCTGGTGATATTTGTCTTCATGCGGAGGCGCCCACGGCTTTCCGCAGGGCTGTCGATCGGGTCGGTTGCGGTCTCCCTGGTATGTTCTCTTGTGCTGCTTGGGCTGAATCTTGAAATGACGGGACCGATTCAGTACTCGGTGAACCTGCTGGCTTCGAGCGGCCTGGATATTCCATTCGGCTTTTTGCTCGATCAGCTCAACCTTCTGATGATAGTGGTCGTGTCTGGAGTCTGCTTTCTGGTGCAGGTCTACTCGCTGGGGTACATGGCGGGCGATCCCGGCTTTTCACGCTATTACTCGTTCATGTCGCTTTTCGCCTGGGCCATGATGAACCTGGCCCTGTCGCCGACCTTACTCCAGCTTTATGTCTTCTGGGAATTAGTCGGGCTTTGTTCCTATCTGCTCATCGGCTTCTGGTACGAGAAGTTCAGCGCCACCCAGGCAGGCAAGAAAGCGTTCGTAATGACCCGCCTGGGAGATGCAGCCTTCTTTATAGGGTTCCTGCTTCTCTTTTTACACACGGGCAATCTGAGCATTCCGGACCTGAACAGCCGGGCCGTATCTGCGGCCTTCCCGCCCTCGGTTCTTACCCTCTCGGCCCTGCTGATCTTTGGCGGAATAGTTGGCAAGAGCGCGCAGTTTCCGTTGCTTACCTGGCTGCCCGACGCAATGGAAGGCCCCACTCCCGTCAGCGCGCTGTTGCATTCCGCGACGATGGTTGCGGCCGGAGTGTATCTGTTCGCACGGCTTTTTCCCTTTTTCAGCATGTCGCCGGCGGCGATGGACGTCTTTCTCGCAATCGGTACGATCAGCATGTTCCTGGCCGCAACTATGGCCATCGTCAGCCGGGACATAAAGAAAGTGTGGGCATATTCCACCATCAGTCAACTGGGGTTTATGATAATGGCGCTCGCTACGGGGGGCTATTTCGCGGGAGTCTTTCATCTCACGGCGCACGCCGGATTCAAGTCGCTGCTCTTTCTTTGCTCGGGGGTTTTCATTCACCGGTACGGGACTAACGACGTCTATGAACTCGGCCGTCTTGGGTCCAGGCGGATGATAGTCCCAACAGTTGCGATAATTCTTGCGGCGGCGGCGCTTTCCGGTTTTTGGCCTCTGTCCGGGTACTACAGCAAGGAGGCCGTCATGGCATCGCTTGCCGAATTACCCAACCCCGCCTGGCTGGCGGCCGGTCTGGCAGGGGTTTTTCTTACGGCCTATTATTCGTTCCGCTTGATTTTTATCCTGGTGCTGCCACGTCCTGCTCAGAGCTCCGGGGAGTTCGGCCCGCCGCCAGAGGCAGCGGGGTTAAGTCCGGCCGGCGGCCCCGCCGCCCATGAATCTCACTACCGGGTTATGGCATGGCCGCTGCTTATTTTGTCAGCTATTACGGTCATTTTGGGTTTTGTGCGAAATCCGCTGAAAGATTTTCTCCAGGCCGGGATCATGGCCGCCACGCCCATCCCTGCGGCCGAAGGGGGACCTTTCGCATGGTTTCATTTGGCGGCGCCGGGTCTTGCAGTCGCCGGAGCGGTCCTGGCTTGGGTGGAATTCGGACGGAGCGGCGCAAAGCAAATCGGTTTTGTAGAGAGGGTTCCGCCTCTGTACAGATTGTTTGCCGAGCGATGGTACATCGATCATTTTTACGGGCTGCTCGTGAATTCGGTCGTTGACAGGGGCATATCTTACCTCTGCTATCAGAATGACAAAAAGGTAATTGACGGAAGTATCGATGAACTAGGTGAAGGAACGATCGAGGGTGGCCGGATAGTCGCCTTTTTGCAATCGGGAATGATTCAGTACAGACTGCTGGTAATATTCGCGGTCATGGTCCTGCTTTCGATTTACTTTTTTTTCCAGGTAATCTGAGGAAATTTGCAGATGCACATGGTGCCGGCTAAATTCCCTTATCTTTCCGCCATTCTCCTGAGCTGCTTTGTAGGCATGCTGGCAATTATGCTGATCCCGCAGGAGCGAAAGCTCCTGATAAAGCAGGTGAGCGCCTTTTTCTCCGGGACTGCGCTCCTTTTGAGTCTGTACGTCTTTTTTGCCTATGACAAGGGCCTGGGCGGTCTCCAGTTCGTGGAAAACGTTCAGTGGATTCCCTCCCTGGGCATCAACTATTTCAATGCGGTTGACGGATTCAGCCTGCCCAATCTGCTGCTAACGGGCATTGTCTTCTTTACGGGCGTGCTCACGATGTGGGAACTGGAGACGAGGGTAAAAGAGTACTTTGCCCTCTATTTTCTCTTGGTAACAGGGGTGTTCGGGCTTTTCATGAGCATGGACCTGTTCTTCATATTCGTCTGGTATGACATCTCCCTTTTTCCCATGTATTTGCTGATAGCGGTCTGGGGCACGACCCGAAAGGAATACGGGGCCATGAAGCTGACCCTCTATCTCCTGGCGGGGAGCGCCCTGATTCTGCCTGCCATCATTTTTCTCTGGGCAAAGTCCGGCCTCAACACGTTTTCCTTCGTTTCGCTGATGCAGCCGGGACTATTCAGTCCTGAAGCGCAGAAATTCGCCTTTCTGCTGCTCTTTTTGGGATTCGGGATTCTGGCGGGCGTTTGGCCTTTGCATACCTGGTCGCCGGTCGGACATGTGGCTGCTCCAACTGGAGTAAGCATGGTGCACGCGGGCGTTCTGATGAAAATCGGCGCCTTCGGGGTGCTTCGGGTGGCCATTATGCTCTGCCCCCTGGGGTGGATTTACTGGGCGAAGCTCATGGCCGTGCTTGCCGCCACGGGGATAATCTACGGGGCGCTTGTCGGTTTGAGGCAGATCGATCTAAAGTACGTGATCGGATACTCCAGCGTGTCTCACATGGGAGTAGTCGGCCTCGGCCTGTCGACGGTCACCGCCGAAGGTCTGAACGGCGCGGTGTTTCAGATGTTTGCTCATGGCGTTATGACCGCCCTGCTTTTTTCTTCTGTCGGCTATATCTACGACCGGACCCATACGAAGCTTATCCCGGAACTTGGCGGCCTCAGCCGGATCATGCCGGTGGCCTCGACATTTTTCATAATAGCGGCCTTCGCGGGTATGGGCGTTCCCGGATTGGCGAATTTCTGGGGTGAACTTGTGGTCTTTGTCGCAGCTTTCAGAACTTATCCCGTGCTTGGCGTAATTGCCGTGCTTGCGCTGGTTGTCACCGCTCTTTTCATGCTGCGCGTCGTGCAGAGGACCTTTTACGGCCCTGAAAACGAGCGCTACGCTCAATTGCCGGATATGTCTCTTTCGCAGGGGATTCCCCGGATAATACTGGCTGGGGTCCTGCTGATCCTTGGGCTTTACCCCTCTTTTCTTTTCGACGTCATCCGGACCGCATCGGTTCCTTTCATGAGTGGATTGCCAAGATGAACTGGATAACTGCCGGCCCTGAAATATTCTACTTCGCCGCAGGCTTGTTTTTCCTGCTTGCGACATTTATTGGAGACGGCTCCAGGCCCCGAAAGGCGCCCGCCTCGCGGGTGGGCGGGCGGGCTGTAGAGATCCAGGCTGCGGCGGCTCGCCGCAAGCATCTGGCAGCCCTTTCGATCGCTTCTGTGGGAATACTGGTTTGCCTGGTTTCTATAGGCTTGGAGGGCCATCTTTTTATCAGGGCGTACAGGGTGGATATTTTCTCGCAGGTCTTCAAGACGCTGATCTCGCTGGGGCTTTTTCTGATTATCTGCATATGCGGCGACATGACCGATATCAGCGAAGGCCGCCATCACGAGTTCTATTTCCTGCTGTTTACCTGCACACTGGCGCTGATGCTGCTGGTCAGCGCCGATCATTTGCTCTCTATTTACATATCGCTCGAGGTTTCCAGCTACTCCCTCTACATTCTGGTAGCGCTGAGGAAAAACCGGAGTTTCGGGCTGGAAGCCGGAATAAAATATTTCCTCGTGGGGACCTTCGCCTCGGCAGTGATGCTTTTCGGAATGGCGCTTCTATATTCCACCTCCGGTACAACCTACCTTGCCGATATGGCCAGGGTGCTGCCGGGGATAATCAACCGGCCGGGAGTAGTAATCGGTTTGCTGTTCACCCTGGGCGGGTTTTTTTTCAAACTGGCGGTATTTCCTTTTCATTTCTGGGCGCCCGATACCTACCAGGGGGCTGCGAACCAGGTCACAGCCTACATCGCTACGGCCTCCAAAGTCGCCGGCATAGCCGTTATTCTGCGGGTGATGGCCTTTGCAGGGCAGGGCAGCGCTTACCTTGTTCACATACTGGTGGTGCTGTCCGTTGTCTCGATGACCCTGGGAAACCTTGCGGCCATCGTGCAAAAAGACCTCAAGAGGCTGCTTGCGTTCTCGACAATAGCGCATTCGGGCTATGTGCTGATCGGTATATTGGTTTTAAGTCCGGCGGGATATTCAGGCGCCATATTCTATGCGCTTGCTCTGCTGGTAATGGAATTTACCGCTTTTATGGTGGTTGTGGAACTTGCCTCCGACGGCCGCAACCTGCAGATAAAAGAACTGGCAGGGTTGCACCGGCGCTCCCCGATCCTGGCCCTGGCACTTATGGTGTCGCTTTTCAGCCTTGCCGGCATTCCCCCGACAATAGGGTTTGCGGGAAAATTCCTCGTTTTTGTGGCGGCCGTTCAAAAAGGTTATATAGCGCTGGTTATCATTGCAATGATAAACGTGGTTGTATCTCTTTACTATTACCTGCTGGTGATCAAGGCCGCCTACCTGCTCGAACCTGCCGAACCTCTTCCGCCCCTCGGCGTCTCTTTGCCCAAGAAGCTGCTTGCGGGGGCATCCACGCTGGTGATTGTGTCGGCCGGGTTTTGCCCCTACTGGCTCGTTCAACTCGCTCAGAGCGCCGCCCGGTCTTTGATCTGGAACCGATAGGCCGAAAAAGAGTCACCACCTGTGGAAGCAGGCGCCATAGTCGCGGCTCCGCTCCAAATCGCCTCATGGAGCGTGCCCGGTCCGGAATTGGACGCACCCGAACGCTTCATCTGCGGCCGGATAAAGCTTACTAACGAGGGGCTTCTGCTCGAAGGGCCTGGTACCACATAACTCTTATGTCTTCGCGTCTTCGCGGCTTCGCGTGAGATCCGGCGTAGCCGTTAAATCCACGCTCCGTGAGACGTTTGTTATTTTCATGCGAAGCCGCGAAGACGCGAAACAAACAATAAGCAAAACAAGTCTAATTAAACCTGTATTGCCCTCTTGCCGGCAGTCATAAGGGTGAGTGCGTCAAATGCTGCCTGCCAAATACTACATAATCAACGTTACGGTGTATTAGTGCGCTCGATTTGTCGGAGGGTGCATTCGGATAGGATGTTACTCTGTGGAACGGGGTCGGTGAAGAAGGAGGGGCAGGTGTTGCTGAAAAAGAGTAAAGTCTGCGTCTGTAGTGAAAATGGGCATTTTATGGCGCGCCGCTATGGCGCAGATGAGAAAGTCGGTGTTTGAACCCTGGACTCCCTTAATACGGCAAAGGTTGTGATACTCCGCTGCAGATTCGTAATCCCGGCTTGTCAGCTCCAAATCGGGGAATTCCCGAAGATGATCGCGAAGACTGGTGAACTGGGAACGGCTTTTGATTCCTGTGAGCAGCTCTTGCCGTATCGGCCCAATGATCTGCACTCGCAGTTCCCTGATCAACTCTATCAGTTCGGATACCTCCGGACTGTCAACAGCCTCGCTCCTCCGCAGCGACAAGGACCAGACACACGTATCGACCAGGACTCTCACGACCTTCGTCGCTGTTCTTTGTAATCATAGGCGGAATCGTATTCGACGGAATGAAACAGATTGAGGATCTCGATCTGTTTTCGGCGTTGGATATATTCCTGAAGCGCTTCAGTAACCACGCCTTTCTTTGTCTTATGTTTGCCGACGATCCGGGCCTGTTCAAGAAGATTGTCGTCAATAGCTAGATTTGTCGCCATAAAGCGCCTCCTTCATCTTTTACACACTTAATTACACTATATTATGTGTGAATGCAACAGTGAATGCTGGAAGGCTTGAGGAATGGTACCTGGGTGATATCCTTACATGGTCTCATACCAAGTTGCGTTAAAGTGAGTACCAAAAGAAGCTGAAAAGCTCGGGGGCTGGGGGGACCAGGGGAACCCTCACTACGATCGGGTTCGCGTTTAACATACAAACCGGTGTTCGACGCTGGACCCTCACTTCGTTTCGAGTCACCGCTATACGCATCGCCACAGGTCAAACGTGCAGTCCGCGCCCGATCTTTCGGTGAGGGCGGACCCTCACTTCGTTTCGAGTCACCGCTATACGCATC
>JBELAB010000370.1:0-3580 GCA_049509275.1 Syntrophobacteraceae bacterium
AGGATGAGAACAGCGGTAGCCAACAGAGAGCTGAGAGACGGCTTTCTTCGTGCTCCGGTTCCTCGGTCCCCGCTTTTGCCGACGCAACTTCTCGGTAATGCATCTAACCTGCTTCCTCTTCTTCGCGTCTGAGCGTAATCGGTTCATTCCTTTGACTAGAACTTCACTTTGTTCAACGCAAGCTCTCAGAGTGAAGCCCACAAAACCCGCCCTGCAGGATGTATCCTGCTGTTATTTTTCTTCGTGCTCTCGCGGCTTCGCGTGCAAACAGTCAAGGTACGCGTTTGCCGGAAGCCCCAATATTCGCCGTTTTCGAATCATTTGTTTACAGAAACGCCTCTAACCGGACTCTTTCGGAGTTGGCAAGGAAGGTTGAGGCTGCGTTAGTCCGCCTCCGGCTACTTTTCTTGATCCGGCAAGCACCTCCGGAGCCCATAACGCCATCTGAATAGATTGCATTGAATCGGACGCCTCCACATTGACACCATTGCGAGCAAATCGTATCGTGCATTTACTAAACCGTGGCTTGCGGGTCAAGACAAGGCTAATTGGCCCGCGATGGACTTTGGGATGGGCACATTTGTTGTGGCCACCACTGGGCCATGCCTTGACCCGGCATCGCTCGTTGTCAGTCACGGCTGGTTCATGCAGTCGGCTTTGGGCCGAACCGTTCCATTCTCCTGCGCATAATCCAGGCGCGTGGAAATTGACCGAGAGTGGACATACGGCGCACCAAGGATATGATCGAAGCGCTCACGCTCTAACTATTTATTATGTTTATTTATTGTGTTTATAGCATCAATTGGTTTTCTCTTCCAGTGGTCCTGGTGAGGCTACCTTTCAGAGCTACAAACATTTATTGCGGTGGAATTTATCATCCTTCCTTTGAAGGAATTCATCATGCCAACACCCGCTGTTAAAACTGAGCCCCCCTTCTGGCAACTTCCCGTTACTGCACTCATGGAAAACCTGAATTCCAGCCCTGAGGGAGTGAGCAGCGTGGAGGCTGCTGCTCGTTTGATCCATTTCGGTCCCAACCTGATCCATGCGGAGCGAAAACGGGCCTTGATCCTTCAGTTTCTGGCCAAGTTCCGCAATCCCCTGGTCATCATTCTCCTCACTGCCAGCGCTCTCTCAGCCTTCACTGGAGATGCCGCCAGCTTTTTCATCATCAGCACCATAGTCCTAATCAGCGTGACCCTGGATTTCGTGCAGGAATACCGGGCGGGACAGGCGGCGGAACGTCTGCGCCAGTCGGTAGCGGTGCGAGGGCAAGTGTTGCGGAATGGCAAAACCCTTGAGATACCTCTCGCGGAAATGGTGCCTGGAGATGTGGCACTTCTTGGCGCCGGCGACCTGGTTCCCTGTGACGGACGTGTGCTTGAATCAAGGGATTTTTTCGTAAACCAGGCCCTGCTGACCGGGGAACCGTTTCCCGTGGAAAAGACTCCCTGCGAATTGCCTGAAGAGGCTGATATCCTCATGGCAGGCAACACCGTGCTACTGGGGACATCGGTGATCAGCGGCACGGCAAAAGTGCTGATGTGCCGCACCGGGCAGAATACCGAACTCGGTGAAATTGCCGATACCCTTCTTGCCAAGGCTCCGCCCACCGCCTTCGAGCAGGGGACCCAACGTTTCGGGTTTCTCATCATGCGCGTGACGGTCCTCCTCGTCATGTTTGTCCTTCTTGTCAACGCCTTTTTTCATCGCCCATGGCTCGAATCATTCCTGTTTGCCGTTGCCCTGGCAGTTGGACTGACCCCTGAGCTCCTCCCCATGGTGGTCTCCGTGACCCTCTCACGGGGTGCTTTGCGTATGGCGGCCAATAAGGTGATCGTCAAGCGGCTCGCCTCTATGCACAACCTGGGGAGCATGGATGTATTCTGCACCGACAAGACCGGCACCCTTACCGAGGCCCACATCCATCTGGAACGTTCCATGGACCCCCTTGGACGGGACAGCGAGCGCGTCCTGAAGCTGGCCTATTTCAACAGTTTTTTTGAAACAGGATTGAAAAGCCCCCTGGATGACGCCATCCTCGATCACCGGGAAATCGACGTAACGGGCTGGCGCAAGATCGATGAAGTGCCGTTCGACTTTGAACGCCGCCGGGTTTCGGTGCTCCTTGAAAACGGTAAGACCAGGCTGCTCGTCGTCAAAGGGGCGCCCGAAGATATCCTGCGTCTGTCGGTCCGCTATGAGGCGGATGGAGAGGCAGACCTGCGTCCCCTTGATGAAGCGGCGCTTGGTAGAGTCAATGCACAATTTGAGGGACTGAGTAAAGAAGGCTTCCGGGTTCTGGGGATCGCCTCACGGCAGGTGGGATTGGACCATGCGCATGCCGTGGTGAGCGATGAAACGGAGCTGATCTTTGCGGGTTTTGCCGCATTCCACGATCCGCCCAAGGAGAGCGCCAAAGAGGCTTTGGCCAATCTTGCCGCGGACCGGGTCGAAGTCAAGATCATATCCGGCGACAACGAACTGGTGACCCAACATGTCTTTGCTCAACTCGGCCTTCCCGTGATAGGGGTGCTCACCGGCGCCGAGTTGCAGCAGTTGGATGATCAGGCACTGTCGGCGAGGGTGGAGCAGGTCAACCTTTTCTGCCGCGTTACGCCTGCCCAGAAAAACCGGGTCATACTTGCCTTGAAACGGCGCGGCCATGTGGTGGGTTATCTCGGCGACGGCATCAACGATGCTCCATCGCTTCATTCGGCCGATGTCAGTATTTCCGTGGACAGCGCCGTGGACGTGGCGAAAGATGCGGCGGACATGATCCTTATGGAACGCGACCTGAAGGTTCTTCATGCAGGCGTCATTGAAGGACGGCGCACCTTTGGCAACATTATGAAATACATCATGATGGGTACGAGCTCCAATTTCGGAAACATGTTCAGCATGGCCGGGGGATCGCTTTTTCTCCCCTTCCTTCCCATGCTGCCGGTGCAGATCCTGCTGAACAACCTCCTCTACGACATATCGGAACTACCCATTCCGCTGGACCGCGTGGATGACGACTACTTGAGCCGCCCCCGGCATTGGGATATGAACTTTATCCGCAATTTCATGCTGATTATAGGGCCGGTCAGCTCAGTCTTCGACTTCCTCACCTTTTACATCATGCTGGCGGTTTTCCATGCGGGGGAGACGCTGTTCCATACCGGCTGGTTCATCGAGTCCATGGCCACGCAGGTGCTGGTCATCTTCATCATACGCACCCGCAAAAACCCTTTCAAAAGCCGTCCCAACCCGTGGCTAATCGCCTGCTCGCTGGCGGTAGTGGCGGTGGCCGTTCTTCTGCCGTTCACCCCTGCGGGAGTTCACCTCGGTTTTGTGGCGCCGCCGGCTTTCTTTTTTCTCATCTTGATCGTCGTGCTGCTGGCCTACCTGTTTGCGGTGGAAGGGATGAAACAGTGGTTTTTCCGGCGCTTTACCGCAGAGTGACCCCCAAACAGGCCGCTTGCCGGGTAAAAAGGAGATAATGTGCGCGGATCCATAGTGGGCCTAACAGTGAAGTTGTTATTGCTGCTTGCCCTGATTCCGGTTTCCGTGCAGGCAAAGGAAACCGGGCTGGTGG
>JBELAB010000371.1:0-3553 GCA_049509275.1 Syntrophobacteraceae bacterium
ACTTGCTGCAAGTCCATAACCAGGAAGATGAACGCCAATGAGATCCAGAAAGCGCCATAGGATACAAAAGCGCTGTAGCCGAAATTGTTCCCGGCCTTGAATTCCTGGAACCCGGCTATGAGCTGTGCACCCCCGCCAAACGCTAAAGCGGTGCAAAAAACAATCCCGCTCCCGCACCAGCCTAAGTTATGAAACTGAAGTAAAAGTGTTGTCATGCCAAAGCCAGCCAATCCAACGACTGCCGGATTTCCCGTTCCTTGTCCAGCCATAGTAAACCCCTCCTCAAAAAGAATGCGTCGGTGGAAAGTGAATTCCAATTCCGGGATACAAGGGTCGAATCAATGCGTGTATTATCAAAACGGCGAGACTACCACCACCTCCTTTCCAGTGGAATAACTAAGCGAGGCCATCAGCTTAAAACAGGAGCGCACAGATCGATGTGGATCAGCAACTCGAATATCAGCGAAGAGAAAAAGCAGGAATAGAACTCGTTCCGCACGAACACCAAAGAACGCTTCAGAAAAAAAGGCGCGGATTAAAACAGTTAACTTAAACTCTTCGCTTTTATCAGGAGTGTGGAGACTCTATTGTATGAAACAGATAGTGTCAAGCCAATTGAAATAAATGCCAGATTAAAAAGCGCGATAGTGGCTGTGCTCAAGAAAAGGGGGAGACCGTACTTTTGACTGTCAAACCGGGGGGGCTTTGCGAGTTACACCAACGGGGAGCGTCTCTTCAGCGGGCCGCTTGTATGAGTTCATAGACAACCATGCTTTCCGGGACAAACGCATTGGAATTCAGAACCATATCCATATGTCCGGTTTGCGGGACAACTTCGACACGGATCCTGGGATTGATAGACGCGATTTCCGGACCGTAGGCGGCAGCATTGAAGAGTTCGTCCGTTTCACCGATCATAATCACGGTTGGTTTGTCAATCCTTGCCACAGCCGGTTCCCAGGGCCTTGGCAGGGATAGGGATGTCAACAACGCATGGCTGTAAATAGTGGCGCGGTTCCCTTTGGGATTTGCTTCGGTCGCAAAAGCAACGGTCGGCAGATGATCCAGAATGTGCACTCCAAAGCGATTGAGAATCGACAAGGCCATGATGCGTTGTACGGCAGCGTTGGCCCAACCACCCGCATGGGGCTTGTTCGCGCTTTTTGAGGCGCCCAAAGGCGGAGACAGGGCTACAAACCCATCAAATTTCTGGCTTAAACGGCTGCCCGCAACTTTCAAGACAAAGGCTCCGCCAAGAGAATGGCCAAGCAGGATTTTCTTTTCCGATGCTTGCGCGCCGTCGATCTTATGAAGCAGATCGGCCAAATCATCCAGCGGCTGATCGATGTAGCTTACATCGCCCAGTTTTCCGCTTTCGCCGTGGCCGCGCAGATCCAGGGCATAGACAGTTTGTCCGCGCGTCTGCAAAGCTGCGGCTAACGCGTGCATCTCGATGGAAGACCCGGTTGAACCGTGAACGGCAATGACCACGCCACGACCTGGCTGGCCTTCATAGAGCCGGTAGGCCAGCTTTTGCCCATCGCGGGCCTGATAAAACTCAAGCGGGGGCAGGCTTTGAGAAAAGCTGGCGATCAGGGCGTCATTTTTCTCAACAGCTTCAAGCGGCGGCGGGGCTTCAGGGTAGCTGAAAAGTATCATGCCGCCGAGAATGATAACGGGCGCCACAAGAACGGCAGGGATAAGATAAACGAGTTTCTGCATAAATTTACCGGCTTTCTGTAATTAACCCTCGGCAATCGTTTCCAGCAATACCCTCACGGTTTGGGCCACAATCTCATTATCGGTAATCAATGGCGGCATCAGGTAAATGGTGGCGCCAAGCGGCCGAATCAGGACGCCCTTTTTCAGTGCCCTCACGCAGACGCCTCGGGCGCGGTCTGCCCCGGTTGTGCCTTCTTTTTCTGTCAAATCCAACGCGGCAATCATTCCCATGCAGCGGACGTTCACCACGCCGGCAATCCCCTTGAAAGCCTCGAAGTGCGCAGCGAGGACCTCCCCTGACCGTGCGGCTTTTTCCACTATTTTTTCTTCACCATACACATTCAGGCACTCGATGGCCGCCGCAGCCGCAATGGGGTTCCCGGCAAAAGTGTGCCCGTGGTAAAATGTATGGTCCTCGGGCTCATCGGTGAATGTTTCGAAGATTTCCTCTTTCACCACCGCCGCACTGATTGGAAGATAACCGCCCGAAAGACTTTTCCCAAGACAGACGATATCCGGGTCAATGCCTGCGTGTTCAAAGGCAAACATCCTGCCGGTTCGTCCAAAACCCATGGCGATCTCGTCTACGATGAGCAGCACTCCATTTTCTCTGCAAAGCTCGCCCAGCCTTCGGAGATAGTTGGCCGGATACATTCTCATTCCGGCGGCCCCCTGGCATAACGGCTCCACAATTACGGCCGCAAGCTCATTCGCGTGCTCTTTGACAGTGCGCTCCATGGAAGAAAAGCACTGCAGGCCGCACGTCCCGGGATCTGCCTTGACGGGACACCCGGAGCAGTCCGGCGCTTTTACCTGGTAAACCGGGAAAAGCAGGGGCCGGTATGCGCTGTGAAAAGAAGGAAGATACCCAACGGCCATCGCTCCGATGGTATCCCCATGATAGGCGTCCTCGAATGCGGCAAACCTGTAACGGTCACTCTCCCCCTTGTTGTGCCGGTACTGAACGGCAATCCTTAGCGCGGCCTCCACCGCGCTGGCCCCATCGCTTGCGAACAGCGTTCTCCTGTGCCGGTCGGGGAAGAGCCCTACCAGTCTGTAAGCCAGTTCGGCTGCGCAGGGGTGCGTAAGGTTGCCTAGAATACTGTGCTGGAGTTTCCCGGCCTGACCTATGATGGCCTGGACGAGTCTGGGGTGGCTGTGGCCCAGGTTGCAAGCCCACCATGAAGAGATTGCATCCACGTACCGGTTGCCTGCGCTGTCGAAAAGGAATACTCCTTCGCCTCTCGTCATTACGGGAAAACCGTCCCTCTGCGCCGAATGCCTCGTGTATGGGTGCCACAGACTTGCCAGATCAAGCTCGAGATAGTGTTCGGTAATATTCTTCATAACTCATCCTGTTTCGCGATGCCTTTTTTCCGGAAACCTGAAGCTGCGCTGAATATCTTCTGAAAACTTGAGGACTGATGCCGTTTTTTTCAGCCATCTCGGCCATATACGGAATGCGTCCCAGCACTCGTGCTTTTCCCATCGTCCCGATTGTTTCAACATTGTTTTCCTCGATTTCTCCCCATCGCGCTCTTGTGGTCGCACAAAAAATTACCCCATGCAGCGTAAGGCCTGAGCGTTCAATCTCCCTGATCGAAAGCAACGTATGGTTTATGGAGCCCAGACCGGGGCGGGCCGCCAGGATAACCGGAAGCCCCAGCATCGCCATCAGATCGATCATTGTTTGATTGGCGGAAATGGGCGCCAGCACTCCTCCCGCGCCTTCAACAACAACTCGATCGTGCCTTTGGAGCAGGCTGCGAAAGGCTTCAAGAATCCGGTCAAGCGAAATTTCCCGGCCTGTTTTGGCCGCCGCGAGATGAGG
>JBELAB010000372.1:0-3549 GCA_049509275.1 Syntrophobacteraceae bacterium
GAGGGGGTATTCGAGGTCAAATCCACCAACGGCAACACGCACCTGGGCGGGGAAGACTTTGACCAGCGAATAATCGACTGGCTGGCCACCGAGTTCAAAAGAGACTACGGCATAGATCTCAGGACCGACAAGATGGCCCTCCAGAGGTTGAAGGAAGCTGCTGAGCGGGCAAAAATCGAGCTCTCCACTAAGATGGAGACTGAAATCAATCTGCCCTTCATCACGGCGGATGCTTCGGGCCCAAAGCATATGAACATAAAGCTTACCAGGGCGAAACTCGAATCAATGGTTGAACAACTCATCGACAGCCTGCTCCCTCCCATGCAGCAGGCCCTCAAAGATGCCGGCCTTTCCATCAAAGAGATCGATGAGGTGATACTCGTGGGCGGAATGACCCGGATGCCCAGGGTTCAGCAAAAAGTGCAGGAATTCTTTGGCAAGGAACCTCACAAGGGCGTGAACCCGGATGAAGTTGTCGGGGTCGGGGCGGCAATTCAAGGTGGTGTGTTGAGAGGCGACGTCAAAGACATTCTGCTGCTCGACGTAACTCCGCTGTCGCTGGGTATCGAAACGCTCGGGGGCGTCCTGACGAAGCTCATCGAACGAAACACCACGATTCCTACCCGCAAGAGCCAGATATTCTCGACCGCAACCGACAACCAGACCGCTGTCTCGATTCACGTACTTCAGGGCGAGCGTGATATGGCCTCTGATAACAAGACCCTTGGCAGGTTTGAACTGGTAGGTATCCCCGCCGCGCCCAGAGGCGTCCCGCAGATTGAGGTCACCTTCGACATAGACGCTAACGGCATAGTGCACGTTTCGGCAAAAGATCTGGCGACCCAGAAGGAACAGTCGATCCAGATCACGGCCTCCAGCGGGCTTGGCGACGAGGAAATAAAGAACCTGGTGCGTGAGGCCGAACTGCATGCCGAGGAAGACAAGAAAAAGCGCGAACTCGTAGAGGCGAGAAACCATGCGGATACTCTCATCTACAGCACTGAAAAAACGATACGCGACATGGGTGATAAGCTCGATCAGACAACAAAGTCGGACATCGAATCACAAATCGCAAAGCTCAGGACCACTATGGATGGCGATGACAAAGACGCCATACAGCGAGACCTGGACGCCTTGATGCAACTTTCCCATAAGGTTGCCGAAGAGGCCTACAAACGTGCCGCCGGCCAGCAGCCCGGAGCACAGGCGCAACAGGACGCAACCGGTGAATCTCAGCAGCAGAAAAAACCCGATGAAGACGTGGTTGACGCCGACTTCGAGGAAGTGCAGAAATAAGCACCGGGACGAGATTGCCCATTTAGTCTTTTCTTAAAGGGTTTTCCGTTGTATTAAAGGGCACGCGAATAGCCGTGCCCTCTTCATTTTTTATTGAGGAATATATGAAAATATACAACAAAGGCATACCGGCTTTTTTCCTTATTTTTCTCCTGGTTCTCACCGGTTGTGTGGGGGGTGGCGAAAAGGGCCCGCCTGCCGATCTGTCGGCCAGCTTCTCCACCACCTACCCGCGGGAAGCCGAAGACATGTACCGCCAGGCTGAGGACGCCTACCGGGCCGGAAAGGTCCCAAACGCAATCAGCCTGTGGGAACGGATCTGCCAGAAGTACCCAAGCACAGCCGTTGCTGCGAAATCGATGAACAGAATCGGTGAGGTCCACCTTGAACAAGGTCAGCCCGAACTCGCCGCACGGTATTTTGATTACATCGTTTACTCTTATCCCACCTGGGACGGGATTCCCTCTGCGAAACTCAATCAGCTTAAGCTCCTGGCGCAGACGGGCAAGCAAAAACAGGCTACGAAGGAGGCGGTTCCGCTTTGGGAACTGGCTGCGAATAATCCCCAAGTGCGCTTTGCCCTGGCTGAGCTGATGATTGGAATCTACAGCTCGGAAAACGACATTGAGACTGCTTTTGACTGGAGTGCCTCCGGCTTTTCGGTCGCAAATACTCCGGAACAGAAAAAAAGCCTGACCGCACTGACAAAGCAGACCCTGGACAAAGCTGATGAAGGTCTTGTTAAAAAACTCTATAAAAGAAACCCTTCCGATTTCATGAAGGTTTTCCTGGATTTCCGCTACGCTGAGATCGCAGTTCAAAAGGGGCAGGGTGAAACGAGCCGGGAGCAACTGAGAGCAATCCTTGCCCGAAATCCCGACCATCCGCTTTCCTCAGAGATCCAGGCAGCCATCAGGGGTTCCAAAGTCGCCGAAACCGGCATACCTCTCAATCCGGATAAGATCGGCGTCCTGGTTCCGCTGAACGGACCCAACGCAAGATACGGGGACATGGTGATCCGTGGGATCGGCCTGGCGGTTTCCGACTGGAACCAGGGCCATCCAGGTCAGACAGTCACCCTGGTTATAAAGGACGCCGGCTCGGAGCCGGACACAGCCGCCCGGTCGTTTAAAGAGCTGGTCAGAAAGGAAGGAGTTCTGGCCGTAGTGGGGCCGCTTGGCACTCAGGCAAACCAGACGGTGATCCCGCTGGCAAACCATGACGGGGTCCCTCTGCTGTCCCTGACTCAAAAAGAAGACGAGGCCACGGACAACTCTTTCGTACTGCACGTATTCATCGACAGCCGGGACCTTGTTAAGGCCCTTGTCCGCTACTGCCGCGAAAAACTCAAATACGAACGCTTTGCGTGTCTTTTCCCTGATGACCGCTATGGGCAGAAGCTCTCCAAAATCTTCGCTGAAACAGTGCAGGAGCAAGGCGGAACAATGATGGCCAGCGCTTCTTACAAGGAAAAGAGCACCGATTTCAGCGAGCCTCTCCAGAAACTTATGAATATAGCCAAAAAAAACTCACCGATGCCGGTGACCGAAGGGACCCCCTTCGATGCCCTTTTCATACCGGACCAGGTGAGCGCGGTTTCGCTGATAGCCCCGCAGCTTCCGTATAATAACGTAGTCGGGGTCACACTGCTGGGGACCAATCTCTGGAGCGAGGCACCCCTGGTGCAGGCGGGCGGCGTATATGTAGACCAGGCCCTGTTTGCCACTTCCTTTTTCCCGGAAAGCAAAGATCCAAAAGTAAGGACGTTCACTGAAAAATTTGCCTCCCTTTACAACTCGATGCCTTCTTATCTTGAAGCGCAGGCCTATGATGCGCTGACGATGCTGCTTCAGGCCAGGAGCACCTCCCCGGTGAAAGGCGACCGCAATTCCGTATTCCAAAATTTGCTTCAGTCGCAGGGTTTCCAGGGAGTCGCAGGGAACTGCACCGTGAATTCGAGGGGAGATCTCGATCGGCAATATACCATTCTCCAGGTCGTGAACGGGGCACTGAACCAAGTTTATCCGTAGAGGCATATAATGAAGGCTTGACAGGAACTCAAGTGGTTATATAATGTATAGGGATAAGCTTGAGTTGGCAAAGTTGGAATGTGAAGCGCGCGAGGAGAAGTAAGTATGCCAATCTATGAATATGAATGTTTGAAATGTGGGAAGACCACTGAAGCGCTGCAAAGATTTTCCGATCCGCCACTGACCAAATGCGTACAGTGCGAGGGTCGGCTCCGGAAGCTCA
>JBELAB010000373.1:0-3513 GCA_049509275.1 Syntrophobacteraceae bacterium
GAACCCTGGCAGATACTTACCACCAAAGTCCTGCCCAAAAGGATCAGGCAGCTTCAGCGCGAGCTGGCTTCATCTCTTTGCGACGCGCTGCCTCCGGGGGTACTGGTCGGCCAGCTTGCGCAAAACCGCTTTGGCGTATTGTTTGCCGAAACGACCGTCCAGGAGGCCGAAAGCCAGCTTGCCGAGCTTTCCGGCTACGGCAAAATCGCACTCAAAGGAATCAAGGGAGTCAGACTCCACCTATATATCTCTGCGGCCGGTTTTCCACAGGATGTGGCAAAAATCGAGGACCTTTGGCCCCTTGTCAGCCAACGGCTCTTTTCTGCTTTTGGACTAAAACCGGAAAAAGCCAACTCATAAACAGTTGACCGGCTGATTCATTATCTATAGACTCTGTGAGAAAGGCAACTGTTCGCCGCGCAGAGCTGAACGCAATGTCCACGCTACGCGTGGTGTGCAAGATGAGCGGTTACCCAAGAAGGATCAAATAGAAGGGTCATATACTATGTTTGGATGGCTTCTGTCATATTTCTCAAAAGACCTGGCGATGGACCTTGGGACGGCAAACACACTCATCTACATGCGGGGCAAAGGGGTCGTGCTTAACGAACCATCGGTTGTGGCCATAACTCACGATACCCACAAGGTTATAGCTGTAGGGCATGAAGCACGAAACATGATAGGAAGACACAGCCACAGAATCGTAATTATTCGGCCGCTTAAAGACGGTGTCATTGCCGACTTCGAGGTAACGGCAGTGATGATCAAGTATTTTCTGGCAAAGGTTTTAAACAAGCGCCACCTCTTTCGCCCCAGGCTTGTCGTAGCGGTCCCCACCGGGGTCACTTCGGTTGAGAAAAGGGCCGTAATCGAGGCCGCCGGACAAGCCGGCGCGAGATACATACACCTGATCGAAGAACCGATGGCTGCCGCTATCGGAGCCGGACTTCCCGTTGACCAGCCCCGTGGAAACATGGTGGTGGACATCGGGGGCGGGACCACCGAGGTCGCTGTAATCTCCATGTTCACCGTGGCCTACAGCGAATCGGTGCGTGTGGCGGGCGATGAGGCCAACGAAGCGATTCTGCGCTACATCCAGCGCGAGCGCCAGATGATAATAAGCGAGATGCTGGCCGAATCGGTGAAGGTGAGGATAGGTTCGGCAATGGATCTGGAAAAACCTGAGACGATCGAGATCACCGGGAAGGAAATTCTGTCTGGCATCCCCAAGACTTTTACCATCAGTGACGCAGAAATCCGCGAAGCGATGAAGGAACCGGTAGCTGCAATCGTTGAAGCCGTGATGCGGGCGCTTGAGAAAACCCCGCCCGACCTTGCCTCCGACATTCACGAAAGCGGGTTCTGGCTTGCTGGTGGAGGAGCGCTCTTAAAGGGCCTCGATAGACTTCTCGCTGAAAAAACCATGCTCAAAGTCAACATCGCCGAAGACCCTCTTACCGCAGTAGCCAGAGGCGCCGGTTCGGTAATCGAACATGTGGATTTCTACAGGAGCGTTTTTATAAATTAGCGCTCGATCCGGCCCCTCGCGGCGCCTACCTTGCCGGGCAGAAGTCCGGGCGCCTCGCGCGGAGCGTCCAAATCGGGCTTGTTCCCTCTCGATGAGTTCCGTCTGTTTTTGAGCGTGCGGGAAGCGAATGGCAGATATCATCGATCTATCTTCAAGGTTTAAACCGGGGCACAACCTGATCGCGATGTCTCCACTCGAGTTTCGCAAAGGCCAATGGCTATCGGGAAGCGCTATTTTGTGCACGCGGGAAGAATCTGCCAAACTGGAAGCGCAGCGCCGGAAGGCAACCCCGGACAGACCCCCTATAACGCTTGTACCAAATCATATTACCCTGGACGGCGGGTATCACTACACATGCCTGTGGCTTTTCAGGTTACGGGAAGATGAAAACCGCATGCGCCGCCTCTACCGCCTGGCGGGGCTCATGGAATGCGCTACCAAGGCGCCGTCCCCCGTTTTGCGAACCGACCTGGTGAGAAGGTTTTTCAAAATCATAAACGAGGAGCGCGAACAACTGAACGTCTCATGGAAGGGAAACGTCCGAAATTTTCTGCTTCCGCTTCACGCCGAGCATTATAAGCCCGGCGTCTTTATCGATACCATCAGCGGCGCTCCGTCTCTAAAGGACCTTTTGGCGGGGATAGAGAAGGAGACAGACTCCCAGTTTGACATTCTCGCAGACAATTACGTCTTCTATGTGCCCGAAACGTTTTTGTCCAAATAACCGAACACGTCAAGGACAGGCATCTCCCCTGCCTGCGGGTCCCGGTTCCCAAGCCCCGCCGCCAGGCGACAAATAACCGGATCATGAAAAAAATCGAAAAGATCGCCTATATCGGAGCCGACATCGGGGGAACGAACCTCAAGACGGCCCTGGTGAGCCATGCCGGGAAAATACTCGAATTTCGGATTGCGCAGGTACACGTAGAGCAGGGCGCCGAATCGGTTTCGACAAAATTGCTGGCCCAATGCAGAGATCTTGTTCATTCAGCAGCCAAGCTGGGGCTGAAGGCAGCCGCCAGTGGGCTTGGGGTCGCCGGAAAAATCGACCGTTCCACCGGCTCGGTGATTTTTTCTCCGAACCTTCCGGTGCTTGATGGATACCCCCTGGGGCAGGAGCTTGCGCGGAATCTGCAAATCCCGGTTTGCATGGAAAACGACGCAAACGTTTTCGGCCTGGGTGAGAGTTGGGCGGGCGCCGGCAGGGGAGTCCGAAACTGGGTCGGGATAGTAGTGGGCACTGGTACGGGAGGCTGCCTCTTTCTCAATGGAAAACTGTGGGAAGGAGACGGCCTGGGGTTTTCGGCGGAGATCGGCCACATGATCGTCGAACCCGGAGGGCCGGCTTGCCCCTGCGGGTCGAAAGGGTGCCTGGAGGCGTTCGCCTCGGCGCGTGCGCTCATATCAGGCGCAAAAAAAGCTGTTTGCGGCCAAAGGTTAAAAGAGGGCCCGCTGCATGCGCTCGACAGGGAGGGAAAACTCAGCGCGCACACGATTTATGCCTGTGCAAAAAGAGGAGACCCCGCCGCGATGGCCCTGTTCGATAAGATGGGCTGGGCGCTGGGGATTTGCCTGGCAAACATCTTCTCGGCCCTCGGAATCAGGCACGCGGTCATAGGAGGGGGAGTCAGCTCAGCCTGGGACCTCTTCATCGGTTCGTTGGAAAAAACCCTGGCTCAAAACTCTTCGATGCTCGATCCCGGAGCTGCGGTCATTTTGCGAAGCCGCCTCGGCAATAACGCAGCCCTGATCGGAGCAACACGTCTCAGCCGCACGTGCACGCAAGTGAAATTCACTGTTTGATAATACTTTCTTATACTAAGTTGCGCTCAAGTTGAAGCAACCGAAAAGAGCGGGGAAGTGACTGCGTCCTCACAAAGAGATCGGACGCCGAACTATAAGCGTCGAACACCGGTTTTTATGTTAAACGCGAACCCGATCATAGTGAGGGTTCCCCCGCACCCCGCAAGATTTGGCCGCGCGCG
>JBELAB010000374.1:0-3512 GCA_049509275.1 Syntrophobacteraceae bacterium
ATAGAGAACGTCCAAAGAAGCAGCGGGCGCTACAAGGTGCCGCTTACTCTGGAGGAACTTCGAGACCTGTCAATCGAAGAGATTACCGAATTAACAAAGGCTCCGCGCACGGTTGAACCCGTTGGCGTGAACCTCCTCCCTAATGAACACCTTGTGGCGGCGTACCAGGAAGCAAAAGCAGCGGTTTATGCCGAACTGAGCGAACACAAGGAACATGTCCAAATATCCGAACCAGAGCGCCAGGCCATATCCGGATCAATACCGCCCTGCATTTCCTATATCCTGACGAGCAATCCTCCAAAATCCTCACAGGTGAATTTCAACCGGCTTCTGATGATCGCCATAAATTACTTCCACACGGCGGGCCTGGATCACGATATCGCATGGGAGAAAACGCAACGGTTTGTTAATAACTACCAATACTCGGAAACATACGACACACCGCAAAAGCGCCTTGAAGCCTGGAAATCTCTCTGGTCGTATCTTGCAAACAATTCCAGTTACGGGTTTTCATGCTCGTATGTACTCGGGCTTAAACTGAGGGGCAATGCATTTAGGTGTGATTCCTGCCCAAAAAACAATGGCAAGACTCAGCAACAGTCAAGCAGTAAGTCAGCCTTGCCGAAGGAAGACGGCGAAGTCCAGCCTGCAAACGAATTTACGCCCGAAGAGCTTCATAAGGCCGCCTTAAGTGAACATGATGGTGACGCTTCCATTTTCATCAAGTTGAACCGCAACCGCTTCAGGTACGACCATTCATCGGGAACTTGGTTTGAACGCAATGGCCACTACTACATCGAGGACTTAATAGGTGAAGCGTTGGCGGCTATAGACGGGGTGACTGAGCTTTACGAGAAAGAAGCGGCGCGTTTTTTCTGGCTTCAGTTGAAAGCAACGAAAGAACAGGATGAAAAGGCGGGGCAGGATGCTGAGAAACACCTCAAGGTCTTCCGAAGAAAAATCAGCCTGCTTCAGAAAATCCAATGGAAGCAATCGGTTCTGCAGCTTGCGGCGGCGGGCAAGCATTCACTCGGAATTACCGGCAACGAGTGGGACCGGGACCCCTGGATTCTTCCCTGCGCCAATGGGATTGTGGACCTCCGAACAGGCGATTTTCGGCAGGGCAAAGTTGATGACTTCATTAAAACCGTATGTCCGACGAAGTGGCCGGGTATAGACGCACCAGCTACCACCTGGATAAAATTTCTCGAATCAACGACGGACGACCCAAAAGAAATAGTCCCGTTTAAATCTCGTCTATACGGCTCCGCGCTACTCGGAACAGTGATCGAACAGATTTTCCCAATCTTCCACGGAGAGGGCCGCAACGGAAAAAGCACCGAGTTTGAGAGTATAAAGTTTACTCTTGGGCCTCTTGCCGGACCCATACCTTCCGAATTGCTTTTGAAGCAGCGCGATTCAAGAAATCCGGACGCACCGAGCGCAAGTATAATGGCTCTCCGAGGCAGCCGGATAGTCTGGGCTTCCGAGACGGAACGCGGCCGGCGCTTCAATGTTCAGATGGTTAAGTGGCTCTGTGGAGGTGATAGCCTTGTTGGCCGTGACCCGTTCGGCAGGCGGCAAGTCGTATTCAGCCCGACCCACTCATTGTTCCTTTTGACTAATAGTAAACCCCGCGCCGATGCAAGCGGCTTTGCCTTCTGGGATAGGGTCTTACTAATCCCCTTCCCGTTCTGCTTTGTGGACAATCCGATCAAATCGAAATCGAATGAGCGGAAGCGGGACCCCCATCTCCTCGAAAAACTGAAAAATGAAGCATCCGGCATTCTGGCGTGGCTTGTCCGGGGTTGCCTCGAATGGCAGAAGCAAGGACTCAACCCGCCTGAAAGTGTCCGTTTGGAGACCGAACAATACCGGCAGGATGAGGACCAGTTGAGCCGGTTTATTGATGAATGGTGCATCTTGGGAGAAGGGCGAGAGATCGAAGCCGGAAAACTATTCAAGGCATACCAGGGTTGGGCGCAGGACGGCGGAGAGAAGCACCTGGGCGGGCGCACATTTGGTGAGGAAATGAAAAAACGCTTTGATTCCTATAAGTTGGGTACGATTCGCTATATAGGGATTGGCCTAGTTACAGAAAAGTGAATCGTGGACAGTGGAGAGTTAAGAGGCATTTCCTATATCTTTCATTATTAAAAAATCGAGTTCTTTATAGAGAGTTTATAGGAAAAACCTCCAAAGCCTCCATACCCTCCACAAGGTTCACACTTTGAGGCGGGAAAAAGGTTGTTCAGGCCAGGATTTTACGAAAAACCCGGAACACTTTCATGTGCCGGTTTTAAGAGTGTTGACTACTGTGGGGGAGGGGTAATCTCATTTTAGGGGTGCAGGGGGTCTTGATGGGGGTGGCCTTTTGGAAGCATTCTTTTGCGGACCCGGATTCAATACGCTCGACGATGCCGGTCAGGAGTAGGAGATTTCGGACCTGGGAAAGAAGATTAGAAACTGGCTGAACTTTGAGGCTGAATGCATGGATAGAGCAGTCGATTGCTCATTGGTGGAACGCCTGAAACATGGGCACAGGGACGGGCACAGCGCTTGAAAGTAGCTGATATTACAAAGAAAAAAGAGGCGCAGAGGATAAGTAATCCAATTGTGCCCCAACTTTTGAGCTTAAAATGTGCCGCTCAATACCTTGGTCTGACCGATTGGGCACTCCGCGAAAGGGTATGGGCCGGGCATATTCCCTTCGTCCGTTTCCCTGGAGGCAGGAAGCAGTATTTCCATATCAAGGACCTGGACAGCTTCATCGAAGAGAACAAGGCACGCTATGTCTGATTTCCCCTTAAGGATAATTGTCGATACCCGTGAACAAGCGCCGTACCTATTTGAGGATTATGACGTGACTGTCGAGCGCGCTGCCCTGCCCACAGCCGATTATCAGTTAGCCGGGTTCCGTGTGGTCGCCGAAAGAAAATCAATGGGGGACCTCTTGAACTCGATCTCAAACGACAGGATCAGATTCGAAAAAGAGTTGGAGAGAATCCAGGCTTATGATTTCCGTTGTGTAGTTGTAGAGGGCAATTTCAGCGATTTGGCCTCCGGAAACTTTTCTTCACACATGAATCCTCACAGCGCTGCTCAAACAGTGGCGGCTTACTCCGTCCGCTATGCCCCTTTTTTCTTTTGTGGTTCACGTCAGCATTCAGAATACATGGTTTATTCCTTATTCCGTCAGTATTTGCGGAGCATCGTCAAGCGGTACGAGCTTTACCAGAAGGAGCAAAATCCGGTGGTTACACTGGAAGCCGTAGAACATGCTCCTAAAGGACAGAGTTGTTTAACCGCACTTAACAGTTAAACGAAAGTTTATTGGATGGGGACATTCAAATTCACTGATATCGAATTAAAGCAGCTAGTTAGGCGCGGCTTAACTGGTTCAGCGATTGCTAAACACCTGGGCGTTAGTAAGGCTGCGGTATCCGTGCGGCTTGCGAAGCTAAAAGTCGCGGTTTCCAAAGATATCACGCTCCGCAGCGCCGGCGAGATTG
>JBELAB010000375.1:0-3505 GCA_049509275.1 Syntrophobacteraceae bacterium
ACGCTATGCGTGCTTCGCACTGCTTCACTTTGTGAAGCGTGCTTGCCGGCCTCCCTTCACGGCGTGTGAGCGCGTAGCGCGAAGGCCGACCGCTCATTCTCGACAGCCCGCCCGCCCACCCGCGAGACGGGGCTGAAGCGGGAGGCCTCGACTTTGACGCGGAGCCGAGGCAGTTTTCGCTCCAGGTGCGGCCAGGCAGCTACGGAGTCATCACGGACACCACTTTGCCCTGCATGTCAAAAGTCACCCATCCGTTTTTATCAGCGCTCTTTGCCCGAATCTCGATGGTGACATTCGGGTTGATGGGCTGCATCTTCGGGTGTTTAGCAATGGTAATGCGTTCGATTTTGCCATCGGTGATTGTCAAGCGCTCAAGGGTGGTTTTCTCCAACTGCGCCAGCTTCGGAGAAAGGGCGGCTTCAATTTCGTCGAGATCGAAGAATGACTCAGCTTTAAGACCGCGGTAGAAGGGCGTCATGTCCGTACCGGGTAAGTCGGCGAAGTGGTCCTCGTCATACAGGAAGTCGCGAAGGTGGCCGGGCTGTTTTGGGTTGGGGGCCGTGATCATAGCGCGATGTTCATAGAAACACAACTCGATGAGCTTCGCATGGGGTCCGAAAGTTTTCTTGATGCCTAGGATGGCTTTCGCGGCGCCATCAGGCTCGAACATGCTCAAGTGGACTTGCCGGCTTTTGGGCAGTTTTACCTGCATCACGGCGCCCCCGGGATCGAACTCCACTTCGCCGTTCTCGCCCTCGTCATCCCGTATTTCAACCGTCCAACGCAGGGGCTGCGCGCTGCCCCCAAACGTCGGTTTGTTCAGAGTGACCTGGTATAAGCGGCCTTTGGGGATCTCGAGCTTTAGGCTGGCCTGCTTGAGGATCTCGGGGATGCACGACCAGTCAACATCATCCACAGCGAAGAACCGGTCATCGGGAAGCTGCTTCGCGCCGGGTCCGCCGCCGAATGCATCCAGTCCCATCATGACACCGTTGAGGTTGGCTGTAAAGCTCATCAGCCTTTTCGGCTTCTGCGGATCGCGGGCATCGAAGCCCAGGAAGTTCTTGTTCAGGTGAAGCTTCAAAATGCCCGGGGTGCTGCCGAAGACCTCGCGCATCATGCCGATGATATGTTGGACCTCCTTGACATCGGCAAAGAGGTTGAGGTTCTTCGCGCGGTTGGTGCCGTCGAGATTGAGACGGTTTATGTGCCCTTTGGCATCGGCGTAAGCATTAGCGTATTCACGGTCGCTCTTCACATGGATTTCCCACTCGACGTCGCCGCAACGGGCAGATGGTATAAGGAAGAGATGCCGCTGGATATGAATCGCCGCTACCGCACCACCTTCCAGCGCGGTGAGATTCAAGGCAGACTTTGATGTTTCTGCGACACCTGCTATGTTCACGTCGCTGAGGTCAAAAAGGTTTTCCTCGAGGTTTTCGTTGATAAGAGTGAGCTGCACCGGCTTGGGGCCGGTGCGTTCCACGTGATGGAGGTAGCCTTTGAACTCATGCTCATACACATACTTATGTTCGATACCGTACTCGTCTATATGGGAGGGTTGCGCCGGGTCCTGCACCCGAACGAATAGAGAAAGCGGCGTGATATCCACATTCAGGGCCCTGGCAGGGTGTCCGATTTTTTTGGAGAGCTCCGTCATCGCGTCCTGCGCGGCCGTGCCTTCAAGGAGATTGACCTTCTCATCTCCGCCACAGCCGCTCAGCAGCACCATGGTTGCGAGAAGCAATGCCGATGCCGCTTTGCCAAATATTCCTGCCGCCAAGCCAAGGCATACACGAACCGGTGATACGGCTTTCATAGATGGCGTCAAGACGCGTTCATCCTGATGCGGGATCAGTACGGATTGGCGTTCGGCTTTGTTGATTGGCGCCGGAAGGGTTGAAAAGACTGCGGACATTTTTTCTTCTCGTCAGGTGATGTGCGTTCAAGAAAGTATCAAGTGACATTTTTCAGAAGCGCGAGCTATGCCCCCCACACCCCCTCGCCGCTACGCGAAATCCCGGGAGGTGCGAGGCATCTTTAAAGTGAGAAAACTTTCCCCCACCTGGCAGAGCCTGGAGTTATCAGGCGCTCTTTGAACGCAACTATTTTGTATCGGATGCCTTGGCCTTCCAGTTGTCGGTAACTTTGAAATCCTTCGTCTTATCGGGTGCCTGGACCGCGCGGAAAGCTGCGTTTTTGCCGTCAATGCCGACACCCATTCACCGCAGAGGCGGGGCATGGTCCGGTCAGGGATAGGGCACAGGGAAAAGCTTTCTGAGACAGGATTTAGAGGATTAAGAGGAATGGCTATTCCTAAGTCATGAGATCCGTTGATCCTCTTTAATTTTGATCCTCTCTGCGCTACTAAGGTGCAGTTTCTTGAAATTTTGGCAAGCATATGAGGCTAAACGGTTGTTTTCTCCGCGTCTCCGCGTCTCCTCGTGATATGGTTTTCGCCCTTTGGTTGCGGCCCTGGGCTGCTCTGTGTCCTCTGCGCCTCTGTGGTGAATGCTTATCAGTTCCCGGATGCCTTGGCCTTCCAGTTGCCGGTAACTCTGAAATCCTTCGTCTTATCCGGCGCCTGGACCGCCCGGAAGGCTGCGTTTTTGCCGTCAATGCTAATCTGCACAAAGGTATTCATACCGTCGGAATGGCCGGTCTGGCCGCAGGCGCCCGTATTGATCAACCCGATTCGACCAGGCGAACCGGAAACATGCCGCCTGCCATAGCGGTGAGTGTGCCCGCAGAGCACGGCCCTGACCTTGCCGGAGTGCTTGAGGAGCAGAGTCCAGAACGGGTCCGAGTGAAAAACAGGCGGAGAGTGCGGTTCGTGGAACGCGATAAACACGTGGTCCGCATTGTTTGCGGAAAGGATGGCTTTTTCCAGCCAATCAAGAAATGTCTTATTGCTCAGGCCTTTTGCGTAGGCCGCATACTGATCTATGACGATCAGCCGGACATTTTTCCAGTCGTAGTAAAACGTCACGCTTTCCTTGTCGTAAGGTGTCACCGGCGGTTGTTCGGAGGGCAGTATATCTTCTAGAATAAACCGGACGTCTTCGGGAGCTTCGTGATTGCCGCGCACCGGGATGAAGGGCATTTTAGGCCCAAGAGTGTCCCTGAAAATCTGAAGGGTCCTCTTAACGGGGTCGATATCGCCTATGCCGATTGCAAAATCCGGTCTTGGAAACCCCGGATCGGCAGGACCGCCGGAATTGATATCTTCGAGAACGTTCCGGTAGGCTATTTCGAAGTTGCGATTGTCGGAAAAAGCTGCGAAAGACCACTTCTGCGCGAAGGCCGAAGAAGCCGTAGACAGTATTGACAGGATTAACAGGATTGACAGAAGCTGAAGCTTGCGATGTTTCATTTAGATTCCTTAAATCGCGTTTCAAGGAATTAGTCTTAGTAATGAACCTGTGGGGCGTCAATCATGTTGCCTGGTTTGATTTTCAAATCCCCCCTGCCCCCTTTAAAAAAGGGGGAAAATACGAAACGACCT
>JBELAB010000376.1:0-3497 GCA_049509275.1 Syntrophobacteraceae bacterium
CTGATACAGGACTTGAGTCCTCATGGCTGACCATACACGAATTGTGTCCAGCACTGCGAGGCGCACCCGAATCAGGCTGTCGCGCAAAAACCGGCATCCAAAAGAAATGGCCCGGATTGCCGAGGCCATCCAAACATTTCCCTATGTCAGCAGAGTCCAAATCAATCTAAAGGCCGGTACCATCATTATCCACCACGACGAAGAAGCACTCGAAGACATCAAGTCCAAGCTGAATGATCTGGGCGTCATATTGATGGCGGCAGTGGGTGTCGAAAGCTCCTCAATGTCGCTGAGCGATGCGGTTTCAGATCTGGCCAGGCATCTGGGTTTGGGGACCAGAGGCATTCTGAATTTAAAGGTGATGGTGCCGCTCGGATTAGGCGCGCTTGCCGTTTTGCAACTCGCCAGGCAAGGCCTTCAGATCGGGAGTGCGCCTTGGTACCTGATTGCCTACTTCGCGTTTGACTCCTACATTAGGCTTAATAGTCCGGAAGAAAAATGCTCACCGGTAGGGGCGACCGCCGGAGAATAGCGGCCTTAGTCATTGCGTAGACACAATATTATCAAAGCACATATTTTCAATGCGGGTATGGACGCGTTGCAGTTCCGGTTATGTTGGGCAGGCTTGCGCGAGTAATTCAGGAGGTAGTAAATGGGGCTTTTTGACAATGGATTAAAGATCGGAACAGGTCTGGCAATTGGTCTCGGAGTACTGATCCTAGCGCCTGCGATCGCTCCGGCGGTGGCAGCCGTGGTGAAGCCGGTGGCCAAGGCATCGATAAAAAGCGCCATACTCCTGTTTGAAAAAACGACAGAGCTGATTGCCGAGGCAAAGGAATCGGTGGAAGACCTGGCTGCGGAAGCTCATGCGGAACTCGCTCAGGGAAGACAGCAAGAGGCCTCTGCACCGGTCTCCGACGTCGGGGAGGGCTAAAATGCTTACTGAGGCGTTCATTTAGCACAGCACTCCGGAAAGGCTCAGGGTGAAGGTCCCCGGAAAAAAAGGGATGCATCCTATTTCAGTGCGCTTGCGAGCCGGATTGCCGGGTGTGAGGCATGTGGAGGCGAACCCGATTACCGGGAGCGTGCTCCTTTTGATTGAGCCGGGCCAGGGCATAGAGTTGGAATCCGTTTCCGGAGGCTTGTTCAGCCTCAGGTCCGACAGGGCGCGCCAGGGGACTCTTCGGCAGAAAGCGGCGCTCAGCCTGCGGGATTTGGACCGGAAGGTCAAGGGATTTACCGGGGGGGAACTCGACTTGCTCAGCCTCGCATTTGCCGGTCTGCTCGCAATGGGAATCTATCAGCTCAGTATCAGGAATATTGCCGCTCCTGCCTGGTACGTAGCCTTCTGGTACGGGATGATTATAGCGTTCTCCGGCCATCCCTCTGAAATGATCGCCAGCCAAATTGTGGAGGAAACAAGGGAGAGAAAATGAAAGCGAGCAAACCCGCTGAAGTAAAGGAAACCAAACCCACTGTCGCCAAAGAGAACAAACCAGCTTTGGCAAAGGAGAACAAACCCACTGCCGCCAAAGAGAACAAACCGGCTGTAGCGAAAGCGAGCAAACCGGCTTCCCCCAGGAGCACTGGGGACCCGCAGAAAACGATCAAAGAAGGCATAATCAACGGCTTTCAGATTATAAATCAGGTCGAGGCGGGCTTTGTAGACCTTGCGCGAAACACCGTTTCAGACACGATAAGGGCCACCGGAAACGTTACGAACGAGGCGGTTTCGGTGGTGAGCGATGTTCTCAAGGGGACTGTCGCGGCCGCGCAGGAAGCAGGCTCCGGCCTGCTTGACGGGACTAAAAGTATAGCAAAGGGGATAATCATCGGCGTGAGTGAGGTCGGTGGCGACGTTGTGGACGCAGCAGGCCAGACTGCCAGAGACGCCGTAAAGGGGGCCTCCGAGGTGGGCGCGGACGTCGCGCTCATTGCCAGAAGAGCGGTTGACGGAATTTTGGAAGCCGCCGGACAGGTTGGCGGAAACGTCGGCGAAGTCGCCAAGGCTGCCCTAAATGGTGCCATCGAGGCGGCTGGGTCTATCGGGGAAAACGCCGTAAGCGCCGTACAAGGGATTTTGATGGGCGTCGTTTCCGGTGTTAAGGGCGTTGCTGGAGCGGCCCTCCCGCGTCGGCATGAGCCCAAAGGCCAGTGATTATGCCGACGTTTGTCCCCATCATTATGCTTTAAGCCTTCCGTATTCTTACTATTTCTTGGTGGATCTTGATCTAGGCTGCCGCAATCCGCGTGAAAATATTCCGGGCAGGAAATCACAGTGGTCGAGACTGTGCCCGCCGCCGTAGCCGGCAGTGTCAGATTCAGGATAAAGGAACTCCACCGTTGCGATTCCTTAAGAAAACATTTTTAGCGCTGCCTTGCCGCCGCAGGGTTCAACAGTTCAGCCTACTCGATAAGTCCCCCACTTGGGCCTGTCCTCCAGATTGATTGCCTGGACCTGAACTTCGAGTTTTCCTTCCGAAGACACATCCGTTTCAATCTTCAATGCAGTCTGAATCAGACCGCCGGGCGTATATTCTCCATATTGTGGGTCACTTCAAGGCTGGACCCGGGTTCATGGGAAAACGGCGCCTGTATCACCATGGATAGTTCCTCGAAGTGGTCGCCAACGGCGAACACCTGCTCTTTCCTTACGAGCTCGCCAAACGCTCCAAGATTCGAGCCTCTGTGATTTCATAAGTGCATGGACTGAAAATCGTGAGCATTTCAGCGACCCCAAATTTTCTGCGACTAAAAAACCAAACCCGAGTTCCGTGACTGGGTGGGGATTCTGAGACATTACAGCGAACCATTGGGGTCCACCACCTTATCAAAGCGTTATGAATCCATGGTTACTCGCCCTTGCAATTATTCCGATAAATTCTTTACTAGTAAATAGCAATCTTTCCCATCTCTATCTAACACCATATCAATTACTCTCATTCCAAGCTTTTTGTCGAAATCAAGAGCAATCTGGTTTTGTGGAAATACTTCGCCATATATTTCAGTTAAACCTATTTTTTCTCTTGCAAACTTGAAAAGAAGCCTTCCAGCTTCACTTCCGTACCCACCGTGCCTGTATTCCAGAGAACCAAGCATTAGTCCCCATGTTGGCCTTAATCCCGCGGAATTCCGGTTTTCAAGATTTATGCTGATATCACCAATAGGAAGCCCCGTTTTATTATCAACTACAATATATTCAATGAACTTCGGGTTGTAGGTTAGTTCTCTTTGATATTCTTTTACATCTTCAGCACTGCGTTTCTTCTCGTTAACGATAATGCACAACTCCTCATCCTCAAGCCATGACGCATAAATATAGGCATCATCATCCTTGAATGCACGAAGAGTAATTATTTTTCCACCTATTGGTTCCAATCCAGTCATTGAACATACTCTCTTCCTGCAAACACATAGTAATGTTAATGAGTCACGTGAATGTAATTACTGGCATTATCATTAAGTATGACCTGCAATATCAATGATGGCATATATGG
>JBELAB010000377.1:0-5416 GCA_049509275.1 Syntrophobacteraceae bacterium
AAACGAGCGTTGCGACGAGCTTGCCCGCCAGGAGATCATCAAGAGCACAAGATAGTCGGTGAAATCATTCCCCTGCCCTTTTCTCACCGCTCGATTGCCGGGAAAAGCAGGAGCGCGCCTTCATAGGAGGCGCATATCCCGGAGACCAGGTCATTAGCCCAGAACGCCCCAATTCCAGCCAGTCCCCTGGTGGCCATGGCGACCATGTCCGCCTGTCTGTCAGTTGCTTTGCCGACAATGGCGGGCTCCGCCTGACCGCGTTCAACGTTTCCGCTTGCCTCGACATTGCGGGCGAGCAGCAATTGAAGGTGTTCTTTCATGCGCCCTATAGTCTGTTCCGTTTCCAAATCCAGCAACAAGCGGGTCGTAGTCGGGACAAGGCGCGCCACAGGAACTTCCTCCGGGGTGACGCTGCCTGTCGTCGGCACTACGTACAACAGGTGCAGTTTCGCCTGAAATATAATCGCCAGTTCCGAACAGGCAGTCAAAACGGGATCGCTGTGGGGTGTGCAGTCCACAAAAGCAATTATGCTGCGGGGGCCGAAATCGGGAGCGCGCCCGTATTCATCGGTCTTTATAAGAATCACGGGCGTGCGTCCGTGCGTGAGCACCTGCTCGGCATTGGTTCCGAATACAAATCTTTTGAACCCTCCGCTCCCGTGCGTGCACAGGACGATGAGATCCTGTTCCAGCTCTTCGGCGTGTTCGGCTATGCATCTGGGCACATCGCCCTGCGGGACTTCGTGCACGTGGCTCGATACATTCAGTCCCCAACCCTTTAACCTTTCGACGATTAATTCCAGGTACCTTTCGGCGCCTGCGGCGTCCTGGAGGTGAGCGTCACCATGTATGCGGCTCGGGGGACGCTTCTCGATCACGTGAAGGAGTTTAACCTCGCACCCAAGCCGTTCGGCGAGCCTCCTAACGACCGGGAGAACCGATTCAGCCAGCTTTGACCCGTCGAGAGGAACGAGAAGATTCGAAAACATACACCCTCCACATACTGCGGATATACAAATGTCAATCGCCCCCGGCCGCGATACTGTAGATCAGGTATGAGTTCAGCGCCAGAATCAGAAAGGTTGCAATGCCGGCCAGAAATGAGGTGAACGGCCTGTTTACCAGCGGCCCCATCACTTTTTTGTTCGCCGTGAAAAGAACGAGCGGGATCACTGCAAAAGGAAGCCCAAAGCTGAGCACGACCTGGCTGATTACAAGCGTCCTTGTTGGGTCCAGTCCCAGGTATAGAACGACCAGCGAGGGCAGGACCGTAACCAGGCGCCTGGTCCAAAGCGGGATTTTGAAGTGAACGAACCCCTGCATAACCACCTGGCCGGACATGGTCCCCACCGCCGAAGAAGACAGGCCTGCGGCAATCAGCGCAATTGCGAAAATCTTGCCCGCTGCCGGACCCAGAATGGGGGAAAGCGTCCTGTAAGCTTCCTCGAGTGTTCCGATCTCGCGCAATCCTTGAGCGTAAAAGGTCGATGCGGCCATAATCAGCATTGCCGCATTCACAAACCCGGCGACCGTCATCGCTATTGCCACGTCCATGATTTCAAAGTGGTACAGCCTTCTGAGTTTGTCTACATCCTTCACGATTATTCGCCCCTGGGTCAGGGCGGAATGAAGAAATATGACATGAGGCATGACTGTTGCCCCCAGAATGCCTGTGGCGAGCAAAACTCCTTGCCTGCTCCCGAAGCTCGGGATAAAAAGTGAAGACACGATCTGCGCGGGTTCGGCTTTAACCAGGAATATTTCAATCAGATAGCTTACCGCCACAATCCCTATCATTGCGGTAATTATGGCTTCCAGAGGACGAAAACCGTACCTTTGCAGGCCAAGGATCAAAAAAGTGACAACGGCAGTCAGCAACCCGGCGTAGATAAGCGGGATATGAAACAAAAGGAAAAGCCCAACCGCTGCCCCCACGAATTCGGCAAGATCGGTTGCGATAGCAACGATTTCAAGCGTAACCCACATTGCCCAGACAAGGGGGGCTGGAAAATGATTCCTGCATAATTCCGCCAGATTCAGGCCGGTGGCGATGCCCAGCTTCGCCGAAAGGATCTGGACAAGCATTGCCATTAAATTGCTTATTAGTATAACCCAAAGAAGAGTGTAGCCCAGTTGCGCTCCGCTCTGGACATTTGTGGCGAAGTTTCCGGGATCTATGTAAGCAACTGCGGCGACAAATGCCGGGCCAAGGAAAGGGAAAAGCCTTTTGCGCCATGGGACTGTTTCTCGGGCCAGTACCTTCTCGGCCGTCGAAATAGTGCCGGAGTCAAAAGTGCGAAGTTTGTTTTCAGGGCGGTCTTCCAGCACGCCGGGTCCTTTCAAGGGCAGATCTACGATGAACTATTACCATAAACTTTTGTCCAGCTTTAATAATTATTGATTCGTGAGGGTCCAGGCTCTGATTTTAAATTCATTTAATTCCCCTGATTTCAGTTTTCCGATATAAATTAAATTTGTTTCAGTCCGGATTTTTTGTCCTAAAAGAGTGGGACCGCAAGCCAGATTCGCCACTCAAGCCTTTGGCGGCGGCACCGAATTCGGGACGGCAAGGCTCAATATGTCCAATGCACTGGATTTCATTCTGAAAAAACTGAAGGGACACAGGAGGAGGATTTCGGGCGATACCCTAACCGACGTCTTTCGGAGCAAATACAATCATTTCAAGGCGATCCTGGACTCCAATTCGGAGCTTTCGAAAATAATATCCGAACTGGAAGACAAGCTTCAGGGAGATGAAGTGTTCGGCATGACCTACATCAAGTCCCAGTGCGCCAGGGCTGTCTTCCACGCTATGAGAATGATTGGGAACTTCGATGCGCTTTCGAACGGGAAATTCCCGGCTCTTTTTGGCGTTCTTGAGAGGCTGAACGCCGAAATAAGAATAGAGCTCGAAGATCTAAGGGAAGGATCGTCTGATTGGGGCTGGGTCCTGCCCTATTCTAATATTACAAGGGAAATGGTTGATCTTGTGGGCGGCAAGAATGCAAATCTGGGAGAAATCCAAAGCCGGCTCAATCTCCCTGTACCCGGAGGCTTTGCGATAACCACCGGAGCCTACAGATTCTTCCTGGCTGAAAATGACCTGACCGACCAGATTGCGATGAAAAAGATCGCGCTGGACCCCAATGATCCAGAGTCGGTGAATTCGACGAGCGAGGAAATCCAGCGCCTGATCATATCCGCCCCCATTCCCGAAAAGCTGCAAAAGGAAGTTCTGATCGGCTACGATGCCATTGCCGGGCCTGCGACCAGGGAGAAGGACGCTGAGGACCGGCCTAGGATTTCGATGCGCAGCAGCGCTGTCGGGGAAGATAGCGATCTATCGTTTGCAGGCCAGTATCTTTCCGTGCTCAATGTGCCTCACGAAAAGATACTCACGACTTATAAATACGTCATTGCGAGCCTTTTCACCCCGCGAGCGATTTCCTACAGGCTCCTGAAGGGAATTCATAACGCCTGACAGTTACACGGTATCCAGAAAAAGAGAAATTCTGGAGAAAAATATTGCCGTGAAGGCTGTTAAACTCGTCAGCAATCCCAGTGGGGGGTTGCGGCAAGAAACTGTTTTGGAAATTAACCGGCAACGCGCATGTCTTTCCGACCCGCAGATAGCGACTCTGGCAGGGTATGCCCTGAAGCTCGAAGAGCATTACGGTTCGCCACAGGATATCGAATGGGCGCTCGACTCCGATGAAAACCTGTTTATCCTTCAAAGCCGCCAACTCGGTGGTGGACATAAGACCCGGGTCAGGGCGCCCCAAACCATTGCGGTGGTTCAACCACCCCTGCTCGAAGCCGGCCTGATCGCGTTTCCAGGCGTGGGATGCGGAAAGGCGCACAAAGTAACGAGCGAAGATGATCTGCTGACTTTTCCCGAAGGCGGTGTCCTTGTCGCAGTCCAGCCCTCTCCAAAATACATGGTCATAATGCCCAAGGCGAGGGCGATAGTTACGGATTTTGGCAGCGTAACCGGCCACATGGCCTCTTTAGCCAGGGAATTCTCCATCCCGACCCTGCTCGACACAAAAAAGGCGACCTCGGTCATTGCCGACGGAACGGAAATCACTGTGGACGCATTTTCAGGCAAGGTTTACCAGGGCATAATCCCCCAGTTTCTCGATCTGCAGCGAAAGCGAGAGTCTTCACTGAAGGGAACCCCAGTTTACGAAACTCTAAAGCGAGTTGCGGCAACAATCACCCCGCTGCGTCTTGTCGACCCCCGATCACCTGAATTTGTACCTGAAAACTGCCGCTCAATCCAGGACCTGATGCGGTTCGTTCACGAACTTTGCTATTCGGAGATGTTCAGAATAGGCGATTTCGTATCCGGAGCTGAAGGGTTCGCAATCAAGCTGATCGCCCCGATTCCATTAGATCTCCACTTGATCGATCTTGGCGGCGGGATTTCCCCGGGGGCGGCCAAGTGCCGAAAGATAAAGCCAGACCAGATTACTTCAGTCCCCTTGAAGGCGCTGCTAAAGGGACTCCTTCATGAGGAGCTCCGTACGTTTCGCCCGCGCCCAATCGAGCTTAAAGGTTTTTTTTCCGTCATGGTAGAGCAGATGTTCAATCCACACCTCCAGTCGGAACGCTTTGGAGAGCGAAGCTATGCCGTCATTTCCGACAAGTACCTCAATTTCAGTTCGCGTGTGGGGTATCACTATGGAGTCCTGGACTCTTACTGCGGAGCAACCCTGAGCAAAAACTACATAACCTTTTCCTTCAAGGGCGGCGCTGCCGACGAGAGCCGGCGAAACAGGCGGGCACGAGTGATCGCCCTTATTCTGGAATCCTTCGGTATGAAGGTTGAGGTGACGGCGGACCGGGTTGATGCAAGGGCTCAAAAGCTGGAGGCGTCCATACTTGCTGAAAAACTTGATATTATAGGCAGACTATTCCTGTTTACCAGGCAGCTCGACATGCTGATGACCAATGAAAACATGGTGGGGGCTGTCGCTAAGTCTTTTCTCGAGCGGAGATACAACTTGTAAAAAGACGCGGGTCTTAGTCTTCGGCATCGCCCGCAACAACCGCCAGGAAGAAGGGGAAACCGCTTGAAAACCTATCGAAAGGAGCTGTGGTTCAACGCCCCAACGCGCGCAGCCTTTATCAACATCACGCAAGAGGTCGAAGAATGCCTTGATAAAAGCTGCATTCGGGAGGGGCTCGTTCTTGTCAACGCGATGCACATCACCGCTTCTGTGTTCATTAACGACGACGAAGGCGGACTCCATCGCGACTACACCGCATGGCTCGAAAAGCTCGCCCCCCACGACCCTGTCAACCAGTATCGCCACAACGACGGCGGCGAAGACAATGCCGACGCTCACATGAAGCGGCAGATCATGGGCCGTGAAGTGGTAGTTGCCATAACCGGAGGCAAACTTGACTTCGG
>JBELAB010000378.1:0-3462 GCA_049509275.1 Syntrophobacteraceae bacterium
CCTGTGGCGATGCGTATAGCGGGGACCCGAAGCGAAGTGAGGGTCCAGCGTCGAACACCGGTTTGTATTTTAAACGCGAACCCGATCGTAGTGAGGGTTCCCCTGGTCCCCCCATCCCCCGAGCTTTTCAGCTTCTTTTGGTACTCACTTGAACGCAACTTGGTATAAGAGATAGCTGCAAAATAGCTGTCCTATCCGAGTTACTGGCTTGCAACTCCATGTTCTTCCAGTTCTTGCCTGCGTCGAACATAATTCGGATACCAAGTCGTGAAGGCCACCGTTCCGATCAGCAAGGTATAACTGATGATTTCATAACCCAATTCGGACAGAATAAAATGCTCAATCTTTCCCCAGGCCAAAATGGTGTTCACTGAAAAGATCAGGCCCCAGACCGAAGCTATGACGACATTCGTCCTGATGAACAGCGGGTGATCCCAGAGCGACGGGTCGGTGTGCTCTCGCGCGTAGTCCAGGGTAAATGGCTTCTTGATGGCAATGGTCAGCCAGGTGGAGACAGCCAGCGCCCCGTTGGCCATTACACCCATGTGCTGTGCGATCCACATGTTGTCGAGCAGCACCACCGCCACCGTGGCGTATGAGAAAAAGGCCAAACCCGCCCACAGGATCACACCCCTGTGCAACCGGGTAACACCCATGACAACAACCAGCACCAGCGCAACCACCAACCCGAGTTTGAGACGAAACAGACTGTCACGGGCAATAACAAGAAACGCAAGCCATGGTGCGAACGCGAGAAGCAGCTTGAAAAACGACATACTCATCTCCTTTCCTGAGAAGAACATGAGCGCAGCAGGTTGTGCCCGTATGTTTCGTTTAACCTTTCCCCTGTGACGGCCGGTTACATATTTTAATCAAACGGCGCTGCCCAAAAGTCTGCATTTCCATCCCGGTGAGAGCTCAAGATACCGTGCTTCTCTAATCCTGTGCGGGCAGTGGGGCCGGACCAAGCTAACATCTCGCTATCGTCATGACAATTAAAGAGGTGCAAGTCCGGTCATGGAATGAGAATCGAGGAGCCGGTAGTACGCCGGGATTCGATGTCGCGATGGGCCATGCCCGCGTCGGCCAGGGAGTAGGTCTTCCCTATCTGCACCTTTACAATCCCGCTTCCCACCACGTCGAACAAATCTTTGGCATGTGCAAGAAGGTCTTCCCGCCCGGCAGTATAGGTCATAAGGGTCGGCCGGGTGAGGAAAAGGGACCCTTTGGCGGCTAGTATGCCGATGTCAAATGGAGGAACCGTCCCACCGGATTGTCCGAAACTCACCATTGTACCGATGGGCCTCAGGCAGTCCAGGGACTTCATGAAGGTTTCCCTGCCCACGGAGTCATAGACCACGTCAACACCTCTTCCACCCGTTATCTCCTTTACGCGGGACGTGAAATCGTCCTCCCTGTAAAGGATCGTATGGTCGCATCCGTTACTTCGGGCAATTTCGGCTTTTTCCTTCGACCCAACTGTTCCGATTACCGTTGCACCGAGGTGCTTTCCCCACTGGGATACAAGTGTCCCCACGCCTCCCGCTGCCGCATGGATGAGGATCGTATCGCCAGGTTTGACCCTGTAACACCCGTGAAGGAGGTACCTGGCCGTCATTCCCCTTAACATCATGCCGGCCGCCTGACGCGTGGAAATGCTTTGAGGAAGCACAACCAGACGATGAGCCGGAATGACCCGCACCTCCGCGTAAGCTCCCGGAGGAAGCCCCGCATACGCTACACGGTCTCCGACCGAAACCTCGCTCACCCCCTTGCCGACAGCTTCGACGATTCCCGCTCCCTCCATTCCGATTACCCCCGGCAGGTGGGGCAAAGGATAGAGGCCGGTCCGGTTATAGATATCTATGAAGTTCACCCCTATGGCTTCGTGGCGGACAAGCGCTTCACCATGACCGGGCATCCCCGGATCGTATTCCTCGAAACGCAAGACTTCGGGTCCCCCACACGCATGTATCATAACGGCTTTCGGCATGATATCCCCTTTTTAAAGCTACAAGTATGCGCAGCTACGCCTTTTTTTACGGCGGAGGATGCGCGGCAACATCCCCCGCAACCCCCTTTAAAGAGAAACTTTAATCACGAATTCCCGATGAGGCACCCCTCCAATTTCCTTCCAATGACAGCGCTTCTCATAATTTTCGACGAACTCCTCTTCCGTCCCGGCAGGTTGGCGGGATGAATCTGAAATGCGGGAACGGCAGGGTCTTTGCCGAGCTGTCTTAGCGTGAAATAGTCTTTTTTTATCGAGCCAGGCGTGCAAGTCCAACGGAAGCGATATAATTTAGATGAGTTAAATGGGCGATGATACGGCTGGAAAGGGAGTTTCGAATGAACATATTCAAGAATTTTACGCTTAAGTGGTGGCAGGCGGGTATCTTCAAACTTGCCCTGTATTCCCTCGGTATAGCCATTGGAGCGACGTGGCCTGAGTTCTTCAGGGGATGGACTACATTGCTGCTCCTGGTCTTCCTGGTGTCAGTATCGTACGTTACCTACATATGGTGGAAGCAGTAGCAGAACGATCAGATAATGCGCCCGCAACAGCCTTCCATCTCATACAAGACCCCTTACGCAATATCAGTGATTGTCCCGGGTGATCCGGCGCCGGCTCGCACCGCCTGCCAGCTTTACAACTTTGTTTTGTGTTTTATCTTGCAAGCAAAATTGGAAAAGGAAAGAGGCAAAATTAAATCGTCAGTGGTAAAGATTTTAGCGCAGCCTTTATAAGGATGCCCTTGTGGACGAACTCTCATTTCAGCACTATCTCCTCGGTCTCATCGCCGTCGCCAACAACATCCCGGCGATTCCTTTTTTTCTGAAACTATGCGAGGGGCTGAGCCCCAAGGAACAACATAAGCTCTCCATCATCGCCACGATAACCTCTTTCATTACCATGCTCACCGCCATGATCGCCGGCATGTCCATCCTGAGCTTTTTCGACATAAGCATCAGCGCGTTCCGGATCGCCGGCGGGCTCCTCCTCCTCAACACCGGCTTGAACATGATGAATTCGACCGAGCAAGTGGTCGTACAAGGCGGCAAATACTCCTTCTCGAAGATGATTTCTCTTGCGGTAATCCCGATCTCGATCCCGCTCACCACCGGGGCCGGAACCATGTCGACGGTCATTCTCTTTACCCAGCAGATTCACCACTCCGATACGCTGACGCTCAAGCTCCTCAGTGCCATCGTCTGCATGACGCTCATCATTTATTTTTCGTTCCGGTACTCGACGGATATAATAAAGATCCTGGGGCACACCGGCATGGACGTCCTCGCCAAGCTCTTCGGCCTCATAACTCTGGCGCTCGGCATCCAGTTCATCATCACCGGCATCCAAGGGGCTTTTCCGAAACTCATGTGACCTTCGCCGGCATAGCATGTGCCCGTGAGATGGACGGAGGAAGAACCAATCCGGGCCTGAAAGATCCTGCGGGTTTG
>JBELAB010000379.1:0-3450 GCA_049509275.1 Syntrophobacteraceae bacterium
AAGGCGATAAGTACCGAAGAATACCGTTTTTGACCGTGAGATGTTCGTAACCGGCTGCCAATCGTAGTCCTTAACGCCTGAATCTCTGTGCCCGTTCACCACAAAGGCATTCCACCGCAGAGACGGGGCATAGTCCGGTCAAGGAGAGAGCGCAGAGGAAGGCAATTGCACGAACAGATAAAACTAATACAGAGGACAGAGGACAGAGGACAGAGGACAGAAGTCCTTTCTCCGTTCTCCGGCATCCGTGTTCCGTTCAAAAGGCGGATCTCTGTTTGCTTCCGGTTTTTCCTGATTGACAACTCGTACAACCCTGGTATGTGTTTTGGGGGTTTCCAGTTGATCCTTATGCCCATTTTCTTTTCTCTGTGCCCTATTCTTGTCCGGACCATGTCCCGCCTCTGCGGTGAATTGCTTTTCCTCTTTTTGTTGCGGCCCAAGGTTGCACTGTGTTCTATGAGTCTGGTGGCGAGCCGCTAAGAAAGCTGGTATACTCGGGAAGATAGGAGACCGGACCGGCGGACTTTGAGATACCCGGGGACCCGGGTTTCCCCGGAGCTGAGGGCGGCGCCATGAAAGGCGATAAGTACCGAAGAATACCGTTTTTGACCGTGAGATGTTCGTAACCGGCTGCCAATGTTGAGCGAAGTGGGAGAAGACGATGAAAACGGGCTCTTTTTTTGATATTTTCGCGCTTCTTGTCAGAGGAGGATGGCCAATCTACCTTTTCGGGTTTCTTCTATTGGGGGGCGCCGCCGCCGCCGTCTATAACTTCGTCACCGACTCCAGGCAGCGCACCGCAAAAGATGTATGGATGTGCATCGCACGCATAAGTGTGGGAGGGATGTGGTGGCAAATACTCTGGAAACTGCCGCCTTATTACACGGACCTTCCCGGCGTGAAGGACAGCGGGCTGAGGCAATGGATGATTGAAATGGTAAACAGCGCCTCTTTCAGCATCCAAAGCCGATTCGTGCAGGACATAGTCCTGCCTCACTTCAGAGTCTTCGCATCCCTGGTGTATGCTCTCGAAGTCTTCGTAGCAATATCGCTGATATTGGGGCTTTTCACGCGCCTGGGCGCAACTCTGGGGGCACTGATGGCCGTCAACCTGTGGCTCGGGCTTTACGGGTCTTCTTACCAATGGCCCTGGACGTATTTCTTTCTGATACTGCTTCAAGTCACCTTCGCTGTTTTCCAGGCAGGCCGAAGTTTCGGTCTGGACGCGATATTGGCGATGGGCTCCAGTCGCGACTGGGGCCGAAAGGATAAATGGTGAACGATAATCCGATTCATTTTAGACAGATTTTACGAAGGAGATAAATGGACGAACTGTCACAAGGCGGTATTGCTCGAGGAAAAATTGGGATCAGGCTTATTTTTACGCTTCTTTTTCTTGTGATACTCAGCGTAATGCACTTCTTAATCCAAATGACAGCCTTGATCCAGTACGTGGTGCTCCTCATAACCAGGAGCTACAGCGAACCGCTGCGCTCCTTCTCAAACAAAGCGGCAGCCTATGTCTACAGGCTCATACGATACATCACCCTGAACGACAACACCCGCCCGTTTCCGTTCACGGAGTTTCCACGGGAGATGGAGAGCCCGGAGGAGCCGGTGAGGTTCGATTAATGTCCTGAGTTAGAAATTCGTTACATAAGTCCTGTGCACACAGGCCGTCATGCCGGCGGAATCCTGAATCCAGATATTTTCAATAATTCCGTCCAGTTCTGGACCCCGGCCTGCGCCGGGGTGACATGCATCAGGATGTCCTTCCACAGGCGCTGGTTATGTTGCGTATCTTTGACTCAGGACACCAGCCAGGGCAATCCTATGGAACTCATAGCCTTTTATGTTCCTGCTCCCGGGCCCTATGTAACGCGCGCGGTACTCAGCAGCGCCTATGTCCTCGACAAGCTCGAGCCCTCGGGCTTTCAGATAAGCGGGCAGCTCGTCCGGATAAAATCCGAAAGTCCATGGCTCGTCCTTCTTCCTGAGCAGGTGCGTCACGTTTGCCGTCCCTGCGAAGGATTCCGGCTCGTCCAGGACGCCTTTATGGAGATAGGTGAAGATTATTCCGCTCCCCGACTGTGTCTTGCCGACAAACCCAAGCGTGGAGTCAACCGCGCGTTCGGTTAGATAACCGGTCACACCTTCCCATATGAGGAATGTGCGGCCGGTCTTGTCGAAGCCGGAAGCAGCGAGCACGTCCCCGAGGTGCTGCCTGTTTTTGTTTCACAGCCCTTCCCAAAACTCTATTGCCGCCTGGTGTCACAATCCTTTGCAGATTGGCGCCCAGGTTCGATCAGGGCGATAATCGGCTATCAGTGCTTTTGCCTGGCAGGGCAGCCCCAAACTCACAATTCAAAACTATTTCAGAGGCTGTATTTTGATAACATGTTCAAGATTGATCCACACTATATCGTTGGATGACCCACTCACTTTTATCCAGCCGCTCTTATCTATCTCCCGGACAGTGTAGCCGCCGGGGATGCCCCCGCCCCAGGATATCAAATAGGTTTTTCCAACCTGTATGAATGGGGGGACTTCGACTGCCCGAGCGGGCAAAGAGACCGACAACAGGTATAACGTTACGGCTGCTGAGAATAACAGACGCCTTAGCATTTTTGTGCCTCCGCATGTAAATCATCCTGATCCATCTCAAGGGCCGGCGTTTCATCGCCTCGCGCATCACGACCAGTCAGGACGGTAAAATCTGCAGGATCGAAGTTTTCGGTTAACGGCCGGCGCACACTGCCTCAAGCTGCACCTTCTTAAGTTTTTCCACCCATTCCGCCATTCGAGCGCGGTTTTTCCTCCCGTGCCCGCAGAGCAGCAATTTGCGAGTTTCTTCACCGTCGATCGAGAACTTTATGTCCCACCTCTCGGCAGGGAGAAGGCGTCCAAGCCTGTCAGGCCATTCGATTACCGCCACCCCGTCCCCGAAAACAGACTCCTGCCAGGGCAAGGTCTCAAGCTCATCGGGGCCTGAAATCCGGTAAAGATCCAGGTGGTAGAGATGAAGACGCGCCGAGTACTCGTTTATGATGGTAAACGTCGGGCTGGTTACCCTCACCTCCGGAGCAACACCAAGCCCTCGGGCAATTCCTTGGGTAAAAAGCGTTTTGCCCGAGGCGAGTTCCCCCCAGAGCGCAAGGATATCACCGGCCAGAAGCAACTCGCCTATTCTTCGGCCAAGGAGCAAAGAGCACTGTTCGCCGGGGGAATTGAAGAAGAATTCTTTCATGCCTGGGGTTCATCCGGAAACTACCCGTCGCCGAGACCGACGAGTGAATTTCCCCCTTTGTCCAAAGGGGGAACAATCTAAGATATCATTGAGGCGGGTTGTAGTAATGACGACAGTACACAGAAAATGACGAAGCTTCACCCGGACAGTCCAAAGCTATGTCTCCGGCAAGAGTGTTGCACCATTCCAGCGCTTCGGCTTCA
>JBELAB010000038.1:0-12299 GCA_049509275.1 Syntrophobacteraceae bacterium
TTCCTGGTTTTTGCCGTTGCGGTGACAGTCACGGTCTCCCTGGTTTCAATGTGTTTCGAGTACACGGTCAACCGCGCCGTAAATCTTTTTTCCCGCTAGTTTCCGCTCGGATTTCGGAATGATTACTTTATATTTGAAAAGGGGGGACAAAGGAGAAAAAGAGACCTATGGAAGACAACCAATGCAAAATCGAAATGAAAGTTTACGACCCGGACTCTGAGGTCTGCGATGAAAAGCTTTGTTACGTTTGCAAAGACGGCATATGGCATAAGAAAGGCGCTCTGGATTTCTTAGTCGGCGGGCCGTGATCCATTTATCACCAGCGTGGCTCTTTGGAGGTGAGTTTCGGCATTACCGAAAAAATGAATTCCGAAATGATATAAGAACCCCCGCCTGAAAAGACGGGGGTCATAATACATAGGGCGCCCCGGGGAGCATCTTCCCGGGGCTTGGTCTTTTTCCACTTTGTTTTGAGCCCGGCGACTTTTCACCGCTCGCGGGCTCAGGCTCAGACCTGCTTCGCGGCAGCCGCAGATGCTCGTAGCTGTTCGGCGGAGGGCCTTTTTGTAACACGGGCCAGGACGACCGCAATAATCAGAACGAGGCCGGACATATAGAAGGCCCAGTTGAGGCTTCCGGTTATGTCCCTGATGGTTCCGCCGAGTCTTGCCATGAAAAAGCCGAGACCCCAGCCGATGAACACCAGGCCGTAGTTGAAGCCCAGGTTCTTGGGCCCGAAGAAATCCGCTGTAAAAGACGGCAGGAGCGCCAGACCTCCGCCATACTGCCAATAGGCTATACCGACAGCCAGGAAGAGCAGGAAAACGCTCTTGAAGCCAATAATGGCAGGCATCGCGAAAAGGCACAGAGCGGAAACCAGGCAGTTGAGCGTATAGGCGTTCGTCCTGCCAATTTTGTCGGAGTACAAACCGGTCCCTACTCGACCACACGCGTTGACCGCTCCTCCAAAGGAAACAAGGGTCCAGGCCATTGCCCCGAGCAGCGGAGCGGCCAGAGGCGCTGCGAAGGCGATGATCAGAAGACCGGACTGAGTCGTACCAATGAACATGAGGATCAGTGCGAAGAACTGCCAGGTCTTGACCATCTCGGATGTCGACCAGTCCCACGCCGTCATGGCGCCTTTGCCCGGGGCGCCTGCTTTGGGCGCCTGGGCAGCAGGGGGAACGTAGCCGGTCGGAGGCCAAGCCAGGAGCTGCCCTGCGATAATTACGACAATTGCGAAAACGATCCCAAGTATAATGAAGCTGCCGCTGAGGCCATAATCGGCTATAAGCCATCTGGCCAGGGGCGCGATGTAGAGCGCTGCGCCGCCGTAGCCGCCGACGACCAGGCCCGCGACGAGACCACGTTTATGGGGACCAAACCATTTCAGCGCGGCGGGTGTGGGAGCGGCGTAGCCGATGCCCATGCCGATCCCGCCCATTATCCCGAAACCAATAATCAGTCCCTCGTAGCTCTTCATCAGACCGGCAACGATACACCCAGCGGCCAGGAACAGCCCGCCGAGGGTGGCTCCGACCTTGGGGCCGAACCTGTCCTGAATCCTTCCGCCGGGGATCATCAAAAGAGCGAATATGACTACGCACAACGAGAAAGGAGTCGCAACCTGTGCGTTGCTCAAGTACGTCCAAGCAGAATTGATCCCGGGTAAGGCCGTGCCCAGCAGAGCTTCGTTGAACTTACCGTCCGGCAGCTTGGGGACCGTCAGCTTCGCGCTCCATACGCTCCATGCGTACAGAATTCCCAGGCACAGGTTGATTGCAGTGCCTGCAAAAGTGACAATCCACGCTTTTCCGGGTACTTTTTCCAGTGGAGCCGCCATTCTATTTCTCCTTTCATGTAGAAAGCTGCTTTACAGAAAATATGGGTCTAAAGAGAAAACCCGCATAAAGTCCGGCTTGATCGAAGCCCAAGTGGTTGGGGTCCACCTAAATTTGGAAAATAAATAAGGCCGAAGAGGGAACGATAGACTTTCAAGGGAGAATTATGTGCGCAGACAGGGAAATGGAATTCCGCCCATCCCCTGTGGAACGAAAACAGGAGCTTAAGGCCGGACGGACAAAAAGCGTTTGAAAGAGATGGAAATTGGGCTTTCTTACGACTCTGACAACGAGAAATACCGCGTTAAAGAAGAAAAAATTAACACTATGAATCCACTTGTTCAGTGTCCTGTTCGTCTATCCTCCTACAATCACCCCCTTCTGTGTATCAGAATAACTGCCGGCGCCATAACGGCAACATGTAAGCAAAACTATTTCCCCTATTGCATGGGAATGGATACTTTGTCAAGATAAATTCCTGGAGATAATTCAAGTGCCTGAAGTAACAAACGTTTTTGGTAAGGAGCCTAATTTTTGGTCCATCTCTTAAAGACAAGAGTCCCGTTGGTTCCGCCAAAGCCAAATGAGTTGGAGAGCGCCACCTCGATTTGCGCCTTGCGGGCCACATTGGGAACGTAGTCGAGATCGCAGTCCGGGTCCGGGAATTCGTAATTTATGGTTGGGGGCATCATCTGGTTATATAGGGTGAGGGTAGTGTAGGCGGCTTCGACCCCGCCCGCCGCGCCGAGGAGGTGTCCGGTCATCGACTTTGTTGAACTGACCGCCATTTTGTAAGCGTGATCGCCGAAAACAGTCTTTATCGCCTGTGTTTCATATTTGTCGTTGAGATCAGTCGAAGTGCCGTGGGCATTGATGTACTGCACATCCTGGGGTTTTATCCAGGCGTCGTCGAGAGCCTTCTGCATGCAGCGGGCGGCCCCTTCGCCGTCGGGCGCCGGAGCGGCCATATGGTAAGCGTCTCCCGAAACGCCGAACCCGATTACTTCGGCATAGATCCGGGCGCCCCGGGCGCGCGCAAAATCGAGGTCTTCCAGGATCAGTATGCCTGAGCCTTCACTTAGGATGAAGCCGTCCCTTTCCTTGTCAAAAGGCCTGGAAGCATGCTCCGGGTCGTCATTGCGCGTCGAAAGCGCACGCATTGCGTTAAAGCCGGCTACTGCGAGGACGGTCACGGTGGACTCGACACCCCCGGTGATCATTGCTTCGGCACATCCGTCTCGAATGAGATGATAAGCGTGACCTATAGCATGAGTTCCAGCGGCGCATGCAGTCTGTAAGGAAAGGTTGGGACCTTTTGCGCCGTGGTAGATCGAGATAAGGCCGGGGGCCATATTGCTGATGATCATCGGAATGAAAAAGGGACTCACCTTCTTTGGACCCGTTTCCAGGATCAGTTTGTGGGATTCCTCGATCGTGAACAGCCCGCCGAGGCCGCAGCCCATTACGACACCAACTCGAGACGAGATCTCGGGCTCCACCTTGAGTTTGGCGTCTTCCATCGCATAGTGGGCGGCTGCGAGCGCAAACTTGAGAAATGGGTCCATTTTCCGGAGTTCTTTTTTGTTGATTAACTCCTCCGGATGAAAGTTTTTGACCTCTCCTGCGATATGGGTCGCGAATCCGGTAGGATCGAAGCGGGTGATCGGCCCTATTCCTGACTTGCCGGAAATCAGATTGGACCAATTCTCTTCAATGCCGATACCAACCGGAGAAACCAACCCAATTCCAGTGACCACCACACGCCGCCGATTATTCTCTGATCCCATCGTGTTGTCTCCTGCCGCGACCAGGATGTTTTGTCTAACCCATGAACATACCGCCGTTTATGTGTATAACCTGCCCGGTGATATACCCGGCTGCATCGGATGCAAGAAAAGCCACGGCAGCCGCAACCTCCTCCGGAGTGCCGTACCTTGCCGCTGGAATCTGCGACAGCAACGCTTCGCGCGATTTTTGCGGGATAGCCAGCGTCATTTCAGTCTCGATGAATCCCGGGGCGACCGCGTTTACGGTTATGTGCCTGGAGATAATCTCGCGCGCAAGGGACCTCGTAAAGCCGATAACGCCGGCCTTGGCGGCCGAATAATTGCACTGCCCGGCATTTCCGGTCACGCCGACCACTGAGGTGACATTGACAATACGCCCGTAGCGCTGGCGCATCATGGCTTTTATCACCGCCTGAGAGCAAAGGAAAGCTCCTTTGAGGTTGGTGTCCATAACATCGTCCCATTCGCTGGGCTTCATCAAGGCGAGCAGGTTGTCCTTAGCTATCCCGGCGTTGTTTACAAGCACGTCGATTCGACCATGTGCATCAATGATTTGCTTGAACGCCGCCTTGACCGCGCCGGGGTCTGCCACGCTGAACTGCATGGCGGTCGAAGTGCCGCCCCTGCTCTCGACAAGGACCGATGTCTGCTTTGCGGCCTCCGGGCTGGAGTTGTAATTGACAATGATATGGTTTTTCGGGCCGGCCATCTCCACAGCAATGCTACGGCCTATCCCACGGCTTGCTCCGGTTACCACGATAACGCGTTGCTCGCTCAATCTGAAATCCCCCAGCCGTTTTCACAGAATTTAGTGATCGCCCAAAAGCGCCTGCACACAGAGGCTGTCAGGAGTATTCCAACGAGGTGCTGAATGGCGCCGGATATAACAGCTTAGAAGAAAGTACTCTTCAATCTGCCGTATTCCTTATTCAGTTCCTGGCCTATGATGTTTCGCTGGATTTCGTTGGTGCCCTCGTAAATTTGCAGGATCTTGGCGTCGCGCATCATCTTTTCGACGGGATAATCCTGCATATATCCATAACCTCCAAGCACCTGCACGGCGTTTACCGCCACCTCCATGGCCACATCGCCGGCGAATAGCTTAGACATTGCGGAGACTTTGCTCACTTCGCGGGGTTCGGAGTCCATGTAACGGGCAATGCTATAAACAAGGGCGCGCGCCGCCTCGGTTTTTGTGGCCATGTCCGCAAGCTTGTGTTGAATCGCCTGGAAGCTTATGATCGGCTTATCGAACTGGACCCTCTTTCTGGCATATTCGACCGCAATATCGAGTGCCCCCTGGGCAAGGCCGATGGCAAGCGCCCCTATGCCCGGCCGGGATTTATCGAAGGTCTTCATCGCAATGATAAAACCCTTTCCCTCCCGGTCGATCAGCCGGTCTTTGGGAATGCGGCAATCATCGAATATGAGCTCGCGTGTGGCGGATGCCCGGATACCGAGTTTTTTTTCCTTTTTCCCGAAGGAAAATCCCGGGTCTCCCTTTTCGACCACGAAAAAACTTGCGCCTCGCGGACCCTTGGAGCGGTCGGTTATGGCGAGTATCGAATAGATTTCCGCCTCGCCGCCGTTGGTGATCCACTGCTTGGACCCATTGATGATGTAATGGTCACCGTCTTTTTTTGCACTGGTCTGAATTCCGGAAACGTCGCTCCCAGCCCCGGGTTCGGTAAGGCCAAAGGCCGCGAGTTTTTTCCCGCTGGCGATCTGAGGCAGGTATTTATGTTTGAGCTCCTCGCTGCCGTGGAGCAGGATCGGATATGCTCCAAGGCCGCTTGCGGCAAACGAGGTGGCGACCCCGATACACGCCTCCCCGAGCTTTTCGATGGCAAGGCAGTTGTCGAATATTCCTCCACCCGTTCCCCCATATTCCTCAGGGATATAAATGCCAAACAGGCCCGCCTGGGCGAGGATCTTCATGATTTCCCACGGAAATTGCTCGGTGGCGTCCAATTCGGCCCTGACCGGCCGGATTTTTTCCCTGGCGATCCGCGCGGCCAGTCCCTGCATCATTCGCTGTTCTTCAGTCAAAAAATAATCCAAATTAATTACCTCCAATGAAAACCACTGCCGGCTTCGGCTGCCTGGCTTCAACCACCCGGTATCGCAACGGTAAAGAAGCGGGCTACGAGAAGCAAGGATCTGCCTTCCTTAACACAAAAAGCGGGGTTAAGCCAATAATGAGTTGTGAGCAGCACCGGGTCGGCCGGGCACAGTATGATCGGGCCGGAAGGGTTCATTCCACCACGGTCCGGGAGCATGGTCCCCGCCCATGGCATCTATCTCAATTCAGATCCAGCAGACTCGCTTAACACCTTCAACCGCAGCCTTACTCTTCCTCGAGTTCCAGGACCAGGCGGCCTTTGTAGTACCCGCAGTTCGGGCAAGCGCGGTGCGCCAGGTGCATCTCATTGCACTGAGTGCAGCGGGCAAGGGCCGGCATGGCAACGCCGTGGTTGGCCCGCCGTTTGTCACGCCTGGCTTTGGAAGTTTTTCTTTTCGGTACACCCATTATTTAACTCCTATCTGGAATCTGCCCGCAAAAGCGGGCGCAGCATGCCGATAAGGGGGAAACTATTCAGTGGATTCGACTGATCCCGTTTTTAGTAATTTGAGTTTTGCAAAAGGAGACTGCGTGCTGCCCGCCTTGCACCGGCAGGCCTCTTCATTGAGGTTAGCCCCGCACCCCGGGCATATGCCCTTGCAGTCTTCGCGGCAAAGCACCTTCACCGGTAAGGCCAGAAAGATTTGCTCGGCTACGAGTTCATCCACTTCGATCACCTCGCCGTCAAAGAATTCATATGTGAGTTCATCGGGTGCGAGTTCCTTTTCTTCAGCCTTGGGCGCCCGCTCGCCTGCAACCAGGTAGATGTCGACCGGTTCATTGAGAGGGAGTTGAAACCCTCCCAGACAGCGGTGGCAGCTAACCCTCAGTGCCCCTTCGATCGTTCCGGTAATTCGTATATGATCGGGGCGCCTGTCGAGGTTCAGGACGACGTTTACGGGGCGGAGAAGCTTGAGGTTGAAGGGGTCGCCCGGTGGAACGAACTGCCTCAACCTATCCTCATCCCAGTGGAACCTGAGAGTGCGTCCTGATTCCGGTATTTCGTCAATGCGAACGCGCATGTGCCACACCTTCCCGGGGAACGTAAACTATCTAGTATAAATATATTCACGGAGCTGTCAAGAAATTTCGGGGAATTTAGCGCGTTTAGATGGTTTTAAGGACAGCACGCAGACTAACGGGCCCACACAGGGCCGGAGGTGGAGACGCAGGGGGGGCGGGATGAGATACGGGCATCCAGGCATCCGGAATAATCCCGCATCAGCCCGTCTCCGTGCCTCCGGTCTCTCCCGCTAAAACTTTTTGACCGCCTGATTAACTACGTCTTCCACAGCTTTATCGAATACCTTTTTCCAGGCGTTTACAGTAATTGTGCCTCTGCCAAAGGTAACCTTATGCTTCGATTCGATTGTCGCTATGTGTCTGCCGCCCTGGCTGAGTTCGACTCTCACCGCCAGCACAGTGTCGCCGAAACGTGGCACGAAACGCTTGGCCAGCCCTCCTTCTTTGAAATATACGACGTGGCCTTCCATTATGTATGGCTCACCCTCGGCGTTCGGCGTCCAGAGCATTCCCCGGGCCTTGAGCGAATCTTCGATTCCGTTCCACAGAAGGCCGATAACGTCCACGTCAAAGACCATGTGAGTATCGTTGAATACTTCAGACACCTTCACTTTGTAGGGCGAAACGACAACCGGCTTGGGCTTGTATACGTCGTTGTCCACCTTTGCTCCCTTGTGACACGCGAACATGAGCAATGGCATAAAAACGAGGGCAAGAAGAGCGATTTTTCTGTGCATAGTTGTACCTTTCCGGCGATTTTTCAGCGAATTTATACGAAAACATCGCAATGAGCAATTATTATCGGTAAGAAGGCCCCATCTTTTCTCTTAAATCCGGACAGTGCCAGAGGCCGGTAAAATGAGCAAGCTTAGAATGCGGTTCTTCCGGTATTTTTGTTCGCCGGGACTTTGTTTGAGTTTGCAGGAGTATTATGCTATTGAAAATGCCCGCGTTTCAGGGATTTGGTCCCCCGAGTACACTCACTCACAGAGACGGGCTTAGCGCTGACCCGCTCACAGGAGTATCGTTAAGATGGAACCGGTAATTACCCGATTTCCCCCCAGTCCGACCGGATACCTGCACATCGGAGGGGCGCGCACCGCTCTTTTTAACTGGCTTTTTGCACGCAACCGGGGCGGGAAGTTCATTCTCCGGATCGAAGACACCGATGTGGAGCGTTCTACGGAACAGTCCGTGAAAGCCATTCTGGATGCACTGGAATGGCTGGATTTGACCTGGGACGAAGGCCCCTATTTCCAGACCAAAAGGCTGGAGGTCTATCGCGAATACGCGGAAAAACTAGTGAATTCCGGCCACGCATATTGGTGCCAATGTAGTCCGCATGAGCTTGAGATTCGGCGAAGCGCGGCAATGGCCGAAGGCCGCAAGCCAAAGTACGAGGGGACCTGCCGCACAAAAGGCCTCGGCCCGGGCCCCAAAAGGGTGCTCAGGTTCCGGAGTCCCGACAGCGGCACGACCCTTCTAAGAGACATCATAAAAGGCCCCATTGAATTCGATAACTCCGAACTGGACGACCTGGTGATCGTGAAAAGCGACGGCATAGCCACCTACAATTTCGCCGTCGTTGTGGACGATATCACCATGGGGGTCACGCATGTGATCCGCGGCGACGATCACGTGAACAACACCCCGCGGCAGATTTTGATCTACAGGGCGCTGGGCGCAAAACTGCCCGAGTTCGGCCACGTGCCGATGATCCATGGCGAAGACCGCTCACCTCTGTCAAAGCGCCACGGGGCGACCTCGGTTATGGAGTACAAGGACATGGGGTTCCTTCCGGAAGCCCTGCTGAACTGCCTGGTCCGGTTGGGCTGGTCCTGCGGGGACCAGGAGATTTTCTCGCGCTCCGAGATGATAGAGAAGTTCACCCTCGAAAACGTCGGAAAATCTCCAAGCATTTTCACGATGGAGAGGCTGTTATGGCTTAACGCACACTATATCAAGGGAAAAAGTCCCGAAGAACTCGTTGCGCCGCTAAGACCTTTGCTGGTTCAGCGACATTACCCGGATAAGCCCGACGCCTACATAGCCGGAGCAGTTCGCACTCTTCAGGCCCGCTCGCGTACGCTGGTCGAAATGGCCGATGCTATGCGATTCTATATGGTGGACGAAATTGAGTTCGATCCCGATGCAGCAGGCAAGTTCCTGACTCCGGAGATGCGCGAGGTTTTTGTGCGGCTTATCTCAGAGTTGTCCGAACTCGATATCTTTGACGAGAAGGGTCTGGAAACCGTTTTCAGGAAGATTGCGCAAGATTTGGCAATGAAGCTGGGCAAAGCAGCTCAGCCGGTCAGGGTGGCCCTGACGGGCGCCACGATAAGCCCGGGCCTTTTCGAAATAATAGACGTGCTGGGCAAAAAAACCGTACTCGAGCGTCTTCGAAAGGGTCTGGAATATATCCAGGGAGAGCAAAAACGGGTGCTTTGAAGCTTACCGCCTCGGCGCCGAACTATAAAGCCCCAGGTCGTCCGGCTGGTAGGAATCCAGTTCCGCGCTCGTTTTGTCCAGGTCCTCGACAACCGAGTAGATATCCTTTCCTTCTTTTGCGTGGCCGGCCGACGCTTCCATAATAACTGCGGCCAGAAACCCCGCCTGTACTGCCAACAACTTTTCGCGCACAGCCAGTTTTTTTGCCTCCAGTATAGTACACTTGTCCACAAGGCGGAGGTAGTCTTCCAGAGTTTGCTCCCACGCAGTCTTCCACCTCAGGCTCCACTCCGAAAGCCGGGACTCCATGTCGGGCGTTATCTCCACCTCGTTATCCGGGTCTCTCAGGGAAGGATACTCAAGCAGGATTTGTTCGAACTCGTTCCAGTAAGGCCGGCTGCGGAATTCACTAACCTCAGCGATCACCGAACCTAGTTGGGCATAGAAGGCGGACGAAGCCTCGTTTACCGCATCGAGAGCTTTGTTTTCCTCCATCTGTTTGACTTGAGCCGGGGAGGGACCGGCAGCAACCCCGCCCTTGCCTTGCAGGCTTGCGCATCCCGAAATCGCAGCGATCAGCACAATACACCCGGTAAAGCAGCCAAATGTTTTTCCGACCATGTTTTTCACTCGCTTTTGAACTCCACGTAGAAATCAGCCTTTATATATACCGTATCGGTTAATGAAAAATACATTCCAGACCTGATTTGCAAAAGAAAAAAAACTGCTATTTTCTGCAATCAGAAGGATATCCCTCCTTATAAAAGTTCGGTTCCCTCGCATCATTTAGCTATTTGCCCCGGAAAGCCAGGACCCCCGTCCCTGGCTTTCTTTCTTTTTTGCACCCGGGTATTTTCTCCCAGATATGGCGCCGCTCATAATTTACATTATAAAACAGTACCTTATGGCGAAGAGGAAGATATCTCTTCGGTTCGGCGTGCGCCACCTGATAGGGATGGTTATCTTCTTTTCTAGATTTTGACAAGGAGGAAAAGGATGCTGGAGATATTGGAATATGTGCGTGAGAAACTTGATTGGGTGACAGGCCGAATTCTGGAGCGTTTTACAGGATTAACCGGATTCAAGCTTGAAGAAGTGAAAGTACGGGTTCCGGACGTTCGTAGAGTCGCTGGCGCTCGTCCGGATCTGCGCCTTCCGCCTTCCGGACCTTCCTGCGACCGATACTGAACCCACTTCTGCCGGGCCGGGGCTTGGGAACCGGTGCCGCCGGCCAGGCGGTTGGACCGCCAGCCATAATCTCGCCGGCCCGCGAGGCTTGTTCGGCCCTGAGCATGATATCATCACCACGAAGAGCACGGAGGATACCCGAAGATCACGAAGGCGGCGGGGCCGCAGCCAGGATTTATCCTATCGCGTACTCCACTTTATTGCGCTGGATTAAAAAAGTATCTCGGCGAATTCCCAAGCGTTTTTCTTCAGCACTGATAATGACCGGCCACCCATCACCATACATCGTTGCCATATCGCCTAAAATCCTGCAGACTTTTGCTCATAAGGCCCCAAGAAACGCGGTCCATTAAAGTGGATCAGGTGTGACGGCGCCTCAGCAACCCACACTTCCGTCTCCCATGCTATTTCCGAAAGGTAGCGGGCCATGACGGCGCGGGAAGGGAAGGCCGTAACAAAAACCAACCCCGCCGATGCGTCGGCAAACAATTCGACAAGCTCGGCATGGCGTTTTGCATCAACCGGGCCGTGGCTGGTTACGGATTCAACCAGCAAGAGCCACTTTTTATCAGGGCAAAAATGAACTACGTCGGGCATTTTGCCGTGGGAATCGACTGTCACGCTCAGTTTGCCTAAAAGCTTCTCATCAAAATAGCCCCACTTGTCGCCGGTGTTGCCGACATAGACCAAAACACAGCCGGGCGCAAAGCGCCGTGCAAAGTCCTCGACAATTGCCTTGATAAGTAAGCTGTGTTCCCCGGGGCTGATATTGATTTCCTGCCGGGGCGCGATTTGTACCGGCACGAGATTTTGCACTCGTTCTTTGGCGTATCGCTGAGCAAGGGTTTCTCGTGCAGCAAGGAAAGTCTTTAGCCCCGGCTTCCATTGCTCCGTGCCATAGGTTTTCAATAATTGGAGAGTTTCAGGCATTATCTGGTAAACAGCTTTAGGGCTGTTAACGGGCCTATCGGGTTTGTCGGGATTATAGGTTGCTACTCCGGCCTGCACAAACTGATGAATGGTCTGACGCCGATAGGTTTCTCGCGTGTTGGGCGCGTATTCCTTGCGATAGTGTTTCCGCGCAAAATCCATCATGGGAGTGATACCGACAAGCGGGTTTTCAGCCTGCGCCCAAGTCTTATCGGGGGTCAGATTGAGCAACGCCAATAAACAAAGCGCTGAACGTTCATTTTGTTGTGTTCGGGGGAGGCCGAGAGAGGCGAGGATCTGAATAGCACTTTTTATGTTGCGTATTCTGCCCATGCGAGGCTTTCTATTTTCCGGTCAATCTTATCTTGGGTCAGCTCACCTTGTGCTTCGGCCCACACACCAAGGCTGGTCAAGGCTTCACGGCTCGGATATTTCAGCAGGCGCATGTCGGTCGCGTTCACCTGCGTGTACCCGCTGAAACGGCGGAATTGCTCATCAACTTGAGTTGAATTAAGAAATACCGACAATCCGCGCGCAAGGTTTTCCGGAATCCCCTTGCGGCGGCGATGGAATACATTCAGGTGATTTTCCAAACCGAGCATGGGGCTGTTAAAGGCGTCCGGATAAACGACAGTCGCCACAACACGGCGCTTTTCCTCCTTGGATGAAAACCGCCTGACCACAACATAGCAGCCGTTAGGATAAAGCCATTTTTCGGTTTGATCGTTCCGGACAATTGCGTTCGGTTTTTTAATGCCAACCCTCGGCCAGTGAATCGACTGCCCTGAAAAATGAGCAGGATAAAGCAGGGGCACGGTCCCACGTTCCGGCATGGACCGGAGATGATCTTTTAATCTGAAATCCACAACCGGGCCGGTTGAAACCTCAAGACCGGTTTCGACAAGGAAACTGCGAATAGCTGGGGAAATCTCAAACTGATAGCCTTCGGGTGAGGTCGGA
>JBELAB010000380.1:0-3440 GCA_049509275.1 Syntrophobacteraceae bacterium
GTTTTCCATGTTTAGGAGGGTATTTTTGGCCTCGAAATCGTTAGTGTAAGAAGCCAGGGGTTTTCGGAGACTGGAAACGTCCTCCGTTCCGCAAATCCGCGCTTCGCCTTCATCCCAAGTTCGTCTTTTGTGATGTCGATAAAATTCCTGTTCCCGAGGGCAATACATTGAAAAGTGATCCGTTCAAACGGCAAGGGATATCCGCTGTTCCGGATCGCAAGCCTTGACCCTGTCCTTGCTTGCCTTGACGATGTTCTCGGGCAGCCCGCCAGCCTACATCGATGTGCCTGCATCTTTGGTTTTTGTCCTCTTGCCGGGCTTCGGCAGCTTTCTGATCTGAACCACCAGGCGGAGTGCTTTATTGACCGCCTCATCTGTTGGAAAAGCCTCTGCTACATCCTGGTCCAGCAGAACCAGGTTGGCGCCTTCACGTAACCGGTCCGCGTATTTGCCCTGGACACCTTCCTGGAGCAGTTCTCGAAGATCGTATTCTGCCCGAAGCTCGTCAGCTCATTCGTCTTTGGATTTCTTCTTCATAAGTTTCTCGTTCTACACGAGTAATCTCCCGCGCACCGAGAGGATACGGATTCGATCCCTCCGGTCTGTATGAGCCACCATCAAGAGCCGACCGGAGGCAGAGAATCCGAAGGTGATAAATCGGTCCTCTTCTTCGGAATGATCTGGATCAAAGACAGTGATGCTATCTGATCTTCAGGCTCATCTAATCTTCGTACGTCTTCCCGCTTTTTTGCTTTTTTTTCGCCAGCTCGCGAATCTGCTCCCCGGTCCACTGCGCGGGATCTTCGATCCGGGTGGATTTCGGCCCCAGGTCGTATGAACCGGCCTTGAGGATGGCCTCGATGCCCAGAGGGGCCGTGTCCTTTGCGTTGAATACCTCGGTAAGCAGTCCGTATACAAAATCTTCCACGTTTTTCGCCATTCTTTCCCGTATCTCGCGCGCCTGGCCGTGGAGCTTGTTGTCAAGCGGAAGGTTCAGTTTCTTGTAGTCCCCCTTCTTGAGACCCTTCTCATTGGCGTACGCCACCATTTCAGCCCAAAGCCGGTCATCGACTCCCTGGCCGGGGAGTTTGACAAATTCTCCGTTCTCATCCAGATAGGCGTTGCCGTATTCATTCACCTTCACTCCCCAGGTGAGGAACTGAAGGGCGGTGGCAACATTTGCCTTGGTGGTCCGCGTCTCCCGGGCGATCTTTTGCAGCCGCCTGGAGTCATTGCCAGAAGTGCCGTGCTGGGCGCCCGATATATTGTACTTAGCCAGGGCATTGTGGATTTCCACGGTGAGCTGGACCTGGATGCCCGACTCGCTGGCCTCGATGCCGTGCGTCGTGCCGTTGTTAAGGGCGATCCAGTCCGGGAAAATCCCATGAGCATTGAGGCCCCGGATGAGATAGAGCGCCTCGTCAACCGTTGAAAGCCCTTCTTTTCCCTTGATTTCACCCACTTCAGTCTCATAGCCTGCCCACTTGGGAAAGTAGGGTGTTAGGGCGATGTTGGCCAGAAGGTTTTCGTCATCGGGAAGATGTGAGGCATCGATGGCTATCGAGGTTATGCCGGCATCGAATATCGATGGGATTTCGATTTTGGCCGCTTCCACGTCCTTGGCGCTCTGAATCCCGTAATGATCGGCATGGACAGCCACGGGCACCGTGATCCCCAACTCGTTGCAGATCTCATCCACCTGCATTGCGAGGTTCCAAAGGTTAGATGCGCAGTAGGCCTTCGCGCCGCCCTCGGATTTCGCAATTTCCACGATGATGGCCGCATTTGCACGCTGCGCGGCCATGAGCGATCCTCGAATGGCCCAATAATTTCGGCCGTTCGCCGCGATAGCTATCGCCTTGCCCTTGGCCATCAGCGCGCGATCTATCACTTTGCCGCTCACTATCAGCGCTCTGGAATGGGGAAAAAGCCGAACAATATTAGGCGGGCGGCCAAATTCAAGCGCCTTCTCGAATTCCGGAGTTATCTTTCCCTTTTGAAATGTCATGCAATGATTCCTTTTTTTAGTCCCAAGACAAGAGACGCTTTCCTGGCATCGCGTCTCAGGCGGCTGGATCGTTGGGCCTGATGATCACCTTGATGGATCTCGTCCCATCGAGCACGAGATCGAAGCCCTTTGCGATATCTTTGAGCCCGAATCTGTGCGTGATCATGTCATCCACTTCTATCTCGCCGGATTCAATCAGTTTTATCGCTTCCTCTATGTCGGGCGGCCCGCAATAGTAAGAAGTAAGTATCCGGATCTCTTTTGTCCAAAAATCGTTTATCGGAACGGTCACATCCTTATCAGGTCCGGGAACGGCAAAAAAGACGACCGCGCCGCCCTTGTCCACGCATTTCCATGCCTGTTCCACGGCGGAAAGGGCTGAAGTACATAATATAATAACGCCCGGCTTGGCGATGTTTTCGTCAGCCAGGCGCCGGGAAACATCTTTGGCAGCATCGATTGTTATGTCCGCCCCGACCCGGTCGGCAAATGCCAGCCTGTTTCGATTGATGTCGGTTGCTATTACCATGCATTGCCTTGACTTTGCGAGCTTTACATGGAGGAGTCCCGACATCCCGCAGCCGGCCACGAAGACCGTCCGGTCCTCGCGCACCCCGGCAAGCCGCTGCGCCCTGACAACGCATGCAAGAGGCTCGATGAAGGTGCTCTGGTCGTAGGTAAGGGCCTCGGGCAAAAGATAGGCGCCCTTATCCACCAAGGTCTCCGGGACGAGGATATATTCGGCAAAACCGCCCGGCAGCCTGACCTTTACCTCCGAACACTGGGGATAATGCCCGTCTTTGCAGTATGAGCATTCCATGCAGGGGACCTTGGGAGCAATGAAAACCCTGTCCCCCGGCTTAAATTTCGTTACCGAATCACCAGCGGCAACCACCTGGGCGCCGATCTCATGGCCCTGAACAAGCGGCGCCCTCGGCAGCCGGTACCACTCGACTATGTCACTTCCGCATATGCCGCAGGAAATCACCTTCACGAGGATCTCTGCCGGCCCCGGCCGGGGGGTTGGGACCTCTTCTATCCGGATATCCCGGTTGTTATACCAGCAGGCGACCTTCATTTTTGTTTTTCAGCGTATTGTAAAGATCAAAGGCTTTGTTCGGCGTTTCGTTGCCGTGGACGACTGCGCGTACTGCCTGGATCATGGCCGTCGGCGCTTCCGATTGAAAGATGTTCCTCCCCATATCGACACCGGCCGCGCCCTGTTGGACCGCATTATAGGCCATGGTAAGGGCATCGAGTTCAGGGATCTTCTTGCCGCCGGCCATCACGATCGGCACCGGGCAGCAGGCCGTGACGGTTTCAAACCCCTCCTCTATATAGTAGGACTTGACGTAGTGAGCGCCAAGTTCCGCGCATATCCTTACGGCCAGTCTGAAGTACTTGGCGTCGCGCACCATGTCCTTTCCCACCG
>JBELAB010000381.1:0-3415 GCA_049509275.1 Syntrophobacteraceae bacterium
CTTTCGTGCAACCCTTGCGGCTACATCAATAGTCGTGTTGCCGACCGAAATCTCTTTGGCCATATTCATCTCTTGAGTGAACATAAGCTGGAGAAGCTCTGCAATATCCTGAGCGCTTCGGTGCGTCTGATCTTTTACGCTGGCTTGAAGATCAGCCATGTGTTTGCTTGTTGAAACAACGCCCATTGAAAAGATGGAGATGAGCACCGCTGCCATTCCACCGAACACCAATTTCCTGGTGAGTGTGAGTTTCTTCATTTTTGGGGCTCCTGTCGCAGGATAGGTACATAAACATGCTAATGACACCGAATCAGTTGCAAGGGCTGAGAGAAGAGGCCGACGATTCTGCTGATGGCCTCATTACCCACAGACCGAACCTTTTCAGCCCAGGGCCTTTGGCTCCTTCACCGGGCATTTCATAGATGAAATCTCAAACGCCCATAATTACAAGGTGAGAATTATGACCTCGTTAACCCGGGTACCTGGACTATAATATTGTCGGCTTTCTGGGACAAAACTTTATAAAAATGTGATCGAAAGGGGGAATGGGTCAAACTCCGTGCGTGTACGCAATATGCGCGCAAAGGGCAGGGGAGAGATTGTGAAAAAGGCGATTAGTTGTAAGTTGGCGGAAGCGCATGGGAATCGAACCCACCTGGGAACGCCTTCACGCCCCCACACCGGATTTGAAGTCCGGGAGCCCCACCAGTGAGCTTGGCGCTTCCAAAATGGGAAATATATATACTGCTTCTACGGGCTTGGCAATCTTCCTTATCAGACATGCACTAAACTAAATCTCCACTAACTCGTATTCTCTGGATCCAATCCCCAGTTCTGATGCGTAGATTAACTGGCGCTCCCAGTCAATGTTCGGATAAACGGCCCTGATCTTGTCGGCGCACGGCTTCTCGATCCCCTTGAGACATGAGGATTCAAGATGAGGTTGGCTGTTTACCAGGTCCACACATGCCTGGTCTATCGCAACGGGATCCACTGAAGCGGTGATGCCGATATCGCCGACAATCGGAGCATCTGCAAAGGGATAGCAGTCGCATGCGGGGGAAATCTGGGTAAGAAAATTGATGAAAAGCGAGCGTTTTTCCTTTCCCTTGAGCGCCCCGGCGGTATATTCGACCATCTTTTCCATGAACTTAGGCAGGCCTTGTTCCCAGTTGATGGTGAGAGCACCCTGCGGGCAGGCGTGAATGCAGCGCGCGCACCCCACGCAAAGTTCCTGGTCGATCCGCATGATTTTAGTGACAGAGGCGCCAGGGGCCGGGATATCCGGCGGCCTTTCGATAAGGCTTACGGCGCCGTGGGCGCATTGTTCAAGGCAGACCCCGCAGCCTATGCACTTTTCGGAATTGACTTCCGGGGCAACATCCGAATGCTGGGCCATTTTGCCTTTCCGTGAAGCCGTTCCCATTCCGACGTTTTTTATTGCGCCGCCGAAGCCTGCCGCTTCATGCAATTTGAAATGGGCAAGCGAGACCAAAGAATCAGCGCGAACTATCGCCGAGCCGATAAACACCTCCTTGCAGAACTTCAGGTTCACCTGGACTGCCACCTCATCGCGTCCGTCGATACCGTCTGCAATGATAAGGGGAGCGCCGGCAACCGGGTAGGCAAAGCCGTTCAGAATGGCCGTATTCAAGTGGTCCACCGCATTGCCGCGTGTGCCGGGATAAAGTGTCCCGGAGTCGGTAATAAACGGCCTGGCGCGTGCTTCCAAAATCGCATCAACTACGGGACGAACGAGCAAGGGTCTGATAAAGGCAGTGTTTCCTCTTTCACCGAAGTGAACCTTGACCGCCGTAAGTCCCTTTTCCCTGACGATTTTTTCCAACCCGGCGGCCTGCGCCAAGCGCTTAATTTTTGTCAACAGGCTATTTTCAGGTCCTGCACGCAAACTGGTAAAATAGACCGAACTTGCCATCACACACCTCCATTCGAGCCACCCGGAGCTGCCTCAGCTCCCGACAGGCGCCAGCAAAACGGCAATGATCCCCGAGAGGAAAATCCCATCGAAGGTCCCAGCCCCGCCGATCGATGCCACGGGAGCACGCAGATATTTCAGTTCATCCAAGTGAAGAATGTCCGCTCCGATCAGTGTCCCCAATGTTCCTGCGACGTATGCCGCCGGAGCGGCAAAACTATAATCGAATATCATCGCCGCAGTTGCCGCAACAAGGGGTGGAATCAGCCACGGAACAGCGATTCCAACACCGGCAATCGGACGCGCGTTCTGATAGACGACATAAGCGACCGCGGCAAGAGCAAGCATCATTCGGATCGGATGAGGCGTGTTGATTAAAAGGTAGAGCGAAAGAAGAGCAGGAATTACGGCGCCTCCTACGTTTACTGCCAGCACCATTTCATTTGGCCGCCGGGAACGTGGAGGATGGAAACGCATTCCGAAAAAGGAGACGGTGTGCCAGTCGTCGACATCTTTTTCGAGCATGATCCTGCGCAGGGGAATGTTGATCATGCTGCCGACAATGCACAGGAACAGCAGCGTAAACAGATATACTGGCGGGATGCCGATCTTGCTGAACGCCCACGAAAAAAGGCCAAATTGTATCAGCCCGAAAGCCACCAGAAGCAAGAATATGAATATGAACACAAAAAAAGCGAGAAAAGGTGGGAAGAACATCTGACCATCCTTTCAGACACGACCAGGGGTTAAGATTCAGGAAGTTACTACAGACACAGGCTGTTGTTCTTTATATGCGCCGGGCGCAATAAACGGCCCGAATTCGCGCCTGAGAAGCTGCAGTTTTTTTATGGTCGATCTCCATATACGGTAGTACTCTTCCGGGCAATCGGGGGCATTGCGTTTGTAGAAGCGGATGGAGCGCGAGATTTTGGCAGTCCATGCATCAATGCGGAACTTGAAGAGTTCCTGGTAGAGTTCCTTTGAAAAGTCCTCCTGAAAGATTTGCCGAAACAGAGTTTTGAGGTCCTCATACTTCGGAATGAATCCAAGCGGGGTCCGGTAAGCGTCAACTTCGTTGTAGATGCGCTGCTCGGCCCAATGCAGCCAGACTTTCTTGGCAAGCTTGTGATTGAGAAAATTTCCTGTTCCATCTCTCAGGAAGTAATTGACGGCATAGATTCTCGGGACTTGCTTCATGCCCTCGACAAATCGAATATTGTTCCTGATATAGGCGCCTATCGGGTAGCTGATGAAATCCAGGTTCGCCATTGGCTGAGGTGCGAGCACACCCTCTTCTCCGATAGTGGCCGAGGTTGTCTCGGATTCCAGCGTACATGCCTTGAGGATAATCCCGCTCTTCCAGTCCGCAGCTTCTTCTATGGGGACCGAAGTGTCGCTGTCCCTGCCCCCAGAGATTATGCCCCTGACCAGCACGCCGTTTTTGTCGTTGTAAGCCGGGTCGATGTTTTCGAGATATCC
>JBELAB010000382.1:0-3398 GCA_049509275.1 Syntrophobacteraceae bacterium
GGCTTCCAATGGCGACACCCATAGCTCGTCAGCCAGAGCAGGTATTGCTGAAATCTGAAATAGCAAAACACTTGAAATCAACAGTAAGAGTCTGATTTTCGTGTGTTTTGTCATGAAATTCCCCTCCAGATTGCATGTTTTTGAAGTGCGACACCCCTTTTAAACCGAACGACAATTAAGGGCAGATCACAAGGCGATTGGTCACACACAGTAACCCTGAATATTGTCACCAAGCACAACACGCGTCAAATGTCAAGTGGATTTTGAAAGGTAAGAATTAGGGAATAGTCTATGGTAATATCAATTTATAGGCTGCACTTTCAGGATGTTGACGGAAATATGATAGCTAATACTAAATAAAGACCCACCTTCCTACATATATAAATCCCTGATCCAAATCCAAAGTTATTAACTGATTACAATCACATGAGCCGGACAGGAACAAATCTCTCACAAAAAAGGCGGTGATACTTATTGGACATCGGCAATTTCCTTCAATCCATTGGCGATAAAGTCAGCAAAATCATGGTCCCGAATTCGATCTTGCAGGATCTCATGTCCATCAAAATTGCCATAGGACTCATCGCCGTCTCACTTCTTATCTCCTCGTTGGCTCTGCTGGTTTTAGCCATCTCCCACTGCCGATTGAAGAAAACTCAAAGAATCACATCAGACCAAATCCTCGACTGCTCACTACCTCCCCACGATTGAGCCGGCAAGAAGCCTTTCTCTAATAAAAACCTGGAACAACGTAGTCCGACATCCACTTTGAAAAGGAGGTGAGGCTTATCAAGATGTACGTGTTTCCATTCATCCCAATTTTCATTACTTTGCCCCGGCCTTGATAAGTAGTTTTTTCACGCCCCGGTGGGCATTCCGGGAGGCAAGCATCAACGCGGTTTCGCCGTGATCGCCCCTGGCATTGACATCCGCACCCTTACCAAGCAGCTCCTGCACGACCTGCCGGTTGCCATGCGTGGAGGCAAACATCAACGCGGTTAAGCCGTACTTGTCCTTGGCATTGATCTCCGCACCCTTACTAAGCAGTTCCTGCACACCCTGCCGTTGGTCCCATATTGAGCCAATCATCAACGCGGTTTTCCCGTCATTGTCCTTCGCATTGACCTCCGCACCCCTACTAAGCAGCTCCTGCAAGACCTCCCGGTCACCATGCATTGAGGCATACATCAATGCGGTTAAGCCATACTTGTCCTTGGCATTGACCTCCGCACCCTTGGCGATAAGACGTTTAACCTCAGGCAGATAGCCATGCCATGCTGCTTGCTGCAAATCTTCATTTACACCGGCGATAGCAACGGTCGCCCAAAAAGCGAAGACCACTATCAACGCCGCCGGCATTTTTGCCTTGGCCATCCTGTTTCCCCTCTGTCGATATTTAAGCCTGAATAATGCGTCAACTTGACCCCAACCGGAGGTGAACTGCATTTCCGGGCCGGATTCCATCCGAAAAAGCTCTTGGAATACCGAATGTCCGTAAATCATACGATATTCCAATCAAAACTAGTATAACTTGTTCTACACCGAAAGTTACATCTTAATTATACGAAGGAGAAAACGAACATTAACTATTTACCAGTACCTTTTGGAAAGCACAGAGGCAAAATATTGCCACAGATCATCTCCAGTGATCCGGATTACTTTTTTTGGGCAATCGATACAAAGGTTTTTCAGGGCCAGCTTGCATTCCAATCCTTGGAACTGCATTTGAAGGCGACACTGATTCGAATTCCTCAGAGTGCGAATGGTGAGTGGCATGCAAAACTCAAGCCCCTTGAGCTCAAGGGGCTTTTGCCAAGTATCCCTGAGCCGATTCGCGCCGATTTCGAAGGACTGTTCCCCCCGGGAAAATCCGCCAACCTGTTTCAGGTTCCCAGACCTGCTGCCAGTTCCCGCCAATGAAGATTTCGAGCAGGTCCTGCGTGCTTTCTTTCCATGTCAGCCATTTCATCCCTTCCGACTGAGGGGCCTGGCCTGCATAAAAGAGTGCCATCCACTCTTTCACTGCATTGGCTAAAGGTTCAGGCTGGAGCCCGGAGAAATAGAACGCGTGCTCTCCTGCGACCTCGCGGAACACCGGGATATCACGAGCAATGATTGGCAACTTGTGACGTGCGGCCTCGACTAATGGCAGACCGAAGCCTTCGCCCTCCGAACCTGCTATTAGACAGGTGGAAGCTACGTAGACCTTTGCCAGGTATTCATCGCTGAGATGGCCCAGCCAGAAAAAATGTTTGCCGTGTTCCGGATGGCTACGTAAGTTTTGAACTAACTCCTTCTTCCAACTGCATTTTCCCGCCATTACCAGGTTGACGTCCAGGCCCTTATCCCACAGTCGCTCAAACGCTGCCAGTATTTGCTTTTGCCCCTTGCGGGGATCAATCCACGCAACCACCAGAAAGGTCGGGCGGCTGCGGAGTTTGTCTATGACACCGGCTGCATCTTCCGGCAGACCTCGCGTTGGAAAAGAAGCCTCAACATCCGCCCCCAGATGAAACCAGCCCAGCTTGAACGGGCGGTTGTGCTTGAGACTATGAGCATTCAGCCACTGCCTCATTTCGTCCGCCAACGAACGGGAGACGCAGATTGCGCCATTTCCCATGGCCACAGTTTGCAGCCACTCGTCGAATTGTGCCGAATTACCTTCCTCAAATTTGTCCGGCATCAGTACAGGCAATAAGTCATGAACAATGAAATAAACCTCGCCGCCGCTGCGCCTCATCTGAGCAAAAAAATCAGTTTGCTCAACGGCCAAATGGTATGCAAGATCAGGCCCCAGAAAAACGTCACCATTGAAGATCTCAACCGGATCATCCACAAACACCTGTTTGGGACAATCCAGGAGATCCAATGTGTACTGCCTCGCATAACGGTAATGGAGTTGGCCGGGTTTAGCATAGACAGGTTCGACCCTGAAGCCGTCCGGGGGGTGCGCGAGAAACTCCGAAAGAATGCTGCGGCAGACGCGTTGGATCCCGGTTGCTTCGTCGTGCACCGATATTACGGATACGTCGATCAGAAGCTGCTTGTTGCCCAATCGCGGTCGATTCAGGGCAATTTTTTGTGCGACTGTCAGCCACTCGCAATCATTGGAAGGCAAGGGCTCTAACTTCCCGAGTGCTTGAATCAACTCATACCTGCCGCTTTGTGTTCGATCGTAATAGTTTTCAATGGCTCGGGCGTACTGCTCCGCACAGGCGCGGGGCGAATGGCGCTCCAGTATCACCTCGCGCGCTCGCCTGCTCAAGGCAAAACGTTTTTGGGGGTCCTTCCACAGGGTTTCGAGCGCTGTGATCAGATCGGTATCCACAAAGTCTTCCGGGACCATCAATACAGCGTCCTCAGGCAGATCGGCCATCGAGCCGCAGGCATTAACGATA
>JBELAB010000383.1:0-6381 GCA_049509275.1 Syntrophobacteraceae bacterium
GTCGAAGCAGGGTGTCGGCAGATCGGCTGATAGCCTTTTCAAGGGCCGTCAATCCCTGGTGTCTTGCGAGAAAGTTGTTCTCAAAGCGAGAGAGTGCGGATTGCCCAGCCCCGCTCTCATGTTCTTTCCCCAGGGCTAATCGGAGCGCCGGGTCCACCTTTAGATGATTGGCGTCATTACAATCCTCATATCCTGCCGCAACCTGATAGACTCTCTGCCGTAACATTTGGAGCAAGGAGTGGCCCGTATGTCGAACCGATCTGGGGTCATCAATTTGGGATGTTACACCACTGAGGATACTTAAAAAACCGCTGGTCGATCTCCCTCATGAGAAGAAAGCCGGTATCACTTGTGATTTTTCGCCTTGAAAATCAATGCTAATGGATCTGTCGAAATCCGGTCCTATGGTCCCTGTCTGTTTGTCACCAACTGCGCGCATTATGCTTCCCCTCCCTCTGACGAATTTGCTGCATAATATCAGATGGTTGGGACAAATGCATTACAATTGTCAGGCATGCTCACGCATAATCCAGAATGAAAGGACCAAGCACACAGGAAGCGCCCACCTGAAAATCTATCTGCCCAACATATAACCTCCTTCTTGACAGTTTAAGATTTTGTATCAAGTTCTCAGTGTTCTTTCAGACTATTTCTGCATTTTGGTATCAAGTTTCGAAATCAACGATCAGCATGCTGTCGCAAATCTCTTTGAGCTTCACCGCTACCTTCTGGTGCGCGGGGTGAACCCGGTATCGCTCCATCTTTTCAAGATTTTCAAACCCCGATACGAGCGCGAAATCATAAGATCTCTCGGAGCGCAATACATCTTTGCCAAACTCGAATTCCATTATCTCGGAGATGATGGCCGGAAGCCCTCCAAGCCCCTTCTCTACTTCGGATATGGCAGATTCAGACGCACTGTTTTTAAATTTGCACATAACAACATGCTTCAGCATACCTTCACCTCCAGCTTGAAATTGAACAATACAATGTCGTATCGGTGTGATATCCTCACCGTCAGACGATAGATGAGATGGTCCTTTTTGTCCAGCTGGTTTATCGACACCCCCTAAACAATGGGAAGGTGCTTCGGAGGAAATTTTCGGGCGTCACCTTTAGCTCTTTGTTGCCTGGACCTGAAGATATGATTAAATAGACCGGGGCTATGTCCGCTAAGTTCAGACCTGTTCCTGGGATATTGGGTAACCATGGAAAAACTGTACAGGAACTCGATACTTTGTCCCAACTGCAGAAGGCTTATCAGCACAGATGAGCAGCATTGTCCCTACTGCGGTCTGCGAAATCCGGAATCGCGATGGAAAAACATCTCCCTCGGCAAAGGTTTGCTCGGCCCAGACCGGATCGTGATTAACATTATTTGGGTCAATGCGGCTATGTTCATTTTGTCGATTCTAATCAATCCGGCCTCCATCGGTTTTTCTGCCAACCCATTGAGTTTTCTTTCTCCCGGCACCAAGAGCCTGCTGCTCCTCGGAGCGACGGGGACATTCCCCATCGACCAGGCTCATCGCTGGTGGACGGTCCTGAGCGCCAACTACCTGCATGGAAGCATTCTGCACATACTTTTCAATATGATGGCTTTGCGGCAAATCGGCCCGTTGATCGTCCAGGAATACGGCAGCTACAGGATGGCTTCGATTTATACGCTGAGCGGGGTCGGAGGTTATCTGGCGTCTTACCTCTCTGGAGTCCCTTTTACCATCGGGGCTTCGGCAGCCATTTGCGGCCTTATCGGCTCAGCTCTCTACTTCGGAAAGAGCAGGGGCGGACAGTTCGGGCAAGCGGTCTATCAGCAGGTAGGCGGTTGGGCCGTTGGAATTTTTATATTTGGTTTTCTGGTCCCGGGAATTAACAATTGGGCTCATGGCGGAGGAGTACTTTGCGGGTCACTGACGGGATTTCTTCTGGGATATCAGGGAAAAAATGTGGAGAACTTCTATCACAGATTTCTGGGAGTAATTTGTGTGCTGGCCACTCTGGCGGCGTTGATCTGGGCATCCGGCCTGGCTCTTGTAATTCTTCTTTACAGCCGCCTGTCATGAGCTTGCAGCCTGAACCGGCGCAAGGGCGACTGCGTCAGAATTTATCTTGACAAGGGATTTTCGCGGGCTAAAGTATCGCAGACTCATTGCCTTTGGGGGAGGAATTGGAATTGGGCAGCCCGGCGACCTTAAATAACAAAACCGCTGTCTTGCGATGCTTCAGCCTCTGTTTGGCCCTGTTCATTCTCAGCGTCACCGCCTTGGTCCATTTAACGCACAGCAAGACCGATTTTCTGCCGGTTTCCTGCCAACCCGCTTCTTATGCCTCAAGCGATGCGCAGAACGGGGGAACTGAACAGCCATGCCTGGCGTGCATGATCGTAAAGGCGTTCCAGACAGCGCAAGTCATCCTGTTCCTTCTTCTTTTGTACCTTGCAACACTATTATCCGGCTTTTGCCGGCCTCCCAAATCGGAATTTCACTCAATTCCCATCACTTCCTATCAATGGGTTCGCGGCCCACCTGCGTTTGCCCGGTCTTAGTAGTTTCCCATTAGTTCTAACACGGTTTCCGGAGTTATCGTAATCGTATCGTAACATAGGTCCTATAAGATTTATCTTCTCGCAGGCGGTTTGGGTGAGCTTGCGGCCGCCTTATGAGACCCCGCATCCTGAGGCTGATTCAGCACCGAGGCTTATTATGCGATTAAATAAGAAAACTATTCTGGCAGGCACGGCCCTTGCGGCTACGGCGCTCATTATCTCGACCGGCGTATATTTCGCCGGGAATTCAGGCAATCCGCCGGCATCCGAGCCAAGGGCCGGGGAACCAAAAGCCAAACAGGCCGACACTCTCACGGCAAAAAGCGTCGAACTCAATGAAACACAGGTTCAGTCGGTCAAGGTCGAGCCCGCGGGAGAGCGGACTTTCGTTATACAGCGGGAAGCAGTCGGCAGTATCGACTTTAACCAGGAAATGACGGTCCAGGTATTCCCGCTCTATCAGGGGAAAATCGACGGTCTGTTTGCAAAACTCGGCGACGAAGTTGCCAAAGGCCGGAAGCTCTATACGATAGACAGCCTGGACCTCGGCCAGGCAGAATCGACCCTGATCGCTACGGCGGGAGTGTTTGAGCTGAGCACCCGCACCTTGGCGCGCGCAAAAAAACTCTATGAGACCCAGGGGATCTCCCAGAAAGACATGGAGCAGGCGGTCTCCGATCAGCAAAGCGCGGAGGGTGCTCTCAAGGCCGCCCGCAATGCAGTCCGCCTGTTCGGCAAGACTGAAGCGGAAGTCGATCAAATTGTGGCCAGGCGCAGGATCGACCCGATTATGGTCGTAGCGAGCCCGATCACAGGCCGTATAACTGCCCGAAATGCTGCGCCCGGACTGGGACAGGAGGTCAAGGTCAGGGTGATGGCCTATCCCGACAAAGTGTTCGAAGGGAAGGTTTCCACTATCGGGGCCGCCGTCGACCCAGCCACTCACCGGCTCCTGGTACGCTCGGAAATCCGCGATCCGAAGCACGAACTGCGGGCGGGTATGTTCGCTACCTTTGTAATCCGCACGGGGGATTCGGTACGCGCAACCGCAGTACCGGCCGGGGGCGTGGTCCGGGAAGGCGATGGCACTATGACGGTTTGGGTCACCACCGACAGACATACTTTCGTGAAACGCACCGTGAAGGTCGGCCTCCAGCAGGATGGATACGATCAGATCGTCGACGGCCTGCAGCCCGGAGAACTGGCGGCCACCGAAGGCGCCCTGTTCCTGAGCAACGCCCTCATAAACGCATCCCGTTGAAAACTTTCATTCGGCGGCGCAAATAAAGCGATATAGAGGTAAGCCATGCTAAAATCCATTCTTGCCTTCGTACTGAGCCACCGTCCGATTATCCTGCTTGGCCTGCTGATTTTTCTCGCCGGCGGATTCGCTGCTTACTCGAAGCTCAACATCGAGGCTTACCCGAATCCGGCGCCCGTGATCCTTGAAATTACCGCCCAGGCCGCCGGCCAGTCCGCAGAGGAGATGGAGCGCTACTACACAATTCCGCTGGAAGTCGGTCTTTCCTCCACGCCTGGAGTCGATACCATCCGCTCGACGTCGTTCTACGGTCTTTCCTTCGTTCGGGTCACATTCAAATACGGCGTCGATTACTACTTCGCCTACACGCAGGCGGCGATTAACCTGCAGCAAAAGGTCAATCTCCCCAACAACGTGCAGCCGGTGATTCAGGAATCGAGCCTGGTCGGAGAGATATACCGCTATCAGGTGGTCGGTCCCCCAAACTTTGGCCTGACCAATCTTCGCACAATCCAGGACTGGGTCCTGCGACGCCGCCTGCTTACGGTCTCCGGAATTGTGCAGGTCAATACATGGGGCGGTATGACCAAGGAATTCGAAGTCGAGGCAGATCTCCACAAGCTCGATGCATACAATGTGACCATACCCCAATTGGTCGCCTCCATTGGCAACGCTAACATCAACGTGGGCGGGCGCACGATCAATCTCGGCCAGCAGTCCGTGAACATCCGCGGCGTCGGGCTGATCGACAGCGGCGGCGCCACCGATTTGACTCAAGGCTGGAAGGTCGATGACATCCAGAATATCGTCCTAACGCAATCCAACTCCATTCCCGTCCTGGTAAAAGACGTTGCGAAAGTCTATGTCGGACATGTGCCGAACCTCGGCAAGTGCGGCCGCGATAAGGATGACGATGCGGTGACGGCCATCGTGGTGATGAACCGGACGCTACAGACAAAAGATGTGCTGGCCCGAGTTAAGGCTGAGGTAGAAAAGATCAACAGCGACGGGACGTTGCCTCCGGGAGTCAAGATGGTCCCCTTCTATGACAGAGGCTGGCTCGTCTCGGTAACCACCAATACGGTCCTGCACAATCTTATCTTCGGCTTCCTGCTGGTTTTCCTTATCCAGTGGACTTTTCTGGGTAATCTGCGCAGCGCCCTCATAGTCGGTATAAACATTCCCTTCGCACTCTTCTTCAGCATCATCATTATGGTGTTGCGAGGGGAAGACGCGAACCTCCTGTCTATTGGAGCTATCGACTTCGGCATAATCGTGGATTCAGCGGTCATATTAGTCGAGAACATATTTCGGAATTTACAGGCGAAAGGTGATGAAAGAAATCTGCTCCTGGAAAACCTTGCCGAAGGGCGGTTCGGAACAGATCCGACCAGCCATAAAGTAGCTACCGGCAAGGCATGGACCGATGGGCTGCGCATGATCTATATCAGCGCTCTGCAAGTGGACAGGGCGATATACTTCTCAACCATGATAACAGTTGCGGCGTTCATTCCGCTTTTCACCATGCAAGGGGTCGAAGGGCAGATTTTCAGTCCCATGGCCAGGACCTACGGCTATGCATTGGCAGGGGCGTTGATAGCGACTTTCACCGTGACTCCGGTACTCGCTTCCCTTCTGCTCCCCGACCGGGTCAAAGAAGTCGAGACCATCGTAGTGCGGGCGTTGCGCGCCGCCTACACCCCTGTCCTGCGCCGGACGCTTGTAAACCCGAAGACCGTTGTCGTAATCGGGCTCATGTTTCTGGCGGCGGTAGGGTTTCTCATCCCGGGGATGGGCACAGAGTTCCTGCCGGCCCTCGAGGAAGGCAATCTCGACATTCATGCAGCGATGCCCCCGACAATATCGCTTGAAGCGGCCATGCCGACGGTCACAAAGATTCGCGAGATTCTCCTGAGCCGTCCGGAAGTCACCACCGTGATCTCCCAGCATGGCAGGCCGGACGACGGCAGCGACTCCGGCGGGTTCAACGACGCCGAGTTATTCGTCTTTATGAAGCCGTTCGACCAATGGCCCCCGGGCATGACCAAAGAGAAACTGGTTGAAGAGTTGCAGACGGAGTTCTCCAGGGAGTTCATCTCCATCACCTTCGACTTCTCGCAGTACATACAGACCAACGTTGAAGAGGGCATGTCGGGTGTCAAAGGCGCCAATTCCGTCAAGGTCGTCGGTCCCGATCTGGCGATATTAGAGCAGATCGCCGTCCAGGTCCGGCACGAAATGGAGCCGGTCAAAGGAGTCGAGGACCTCGGGATCTTTCGGGTCCTTGGACAGCCAAACCTGAACGTTAAGGTGAATCGTGCAAAGGCGGCCCGCTACGGCCTCAATGCCGGTGATGTAAACACGGTTGTGCAAACAGCTTTGGGCGGCGCGACAGCGACCACGGTCCTGGAGGCAGACCGGCAATTCAACCTCACCGTTCGCCTGGCGCCCGAGTATCGAAACAGCATCGATGCGGTGCGAAACATCAAGGTCGGCTATCAAACAGGCAACGGTGCAAATGCGTATATTCCGCTCAGCGAACTCGCCGACATATCTCTGGATACGGGTGCGTCCT